>QQUD01000348.1 GCA_008501785.1 Chloroflexota bacterium | reverse complement strand
ATTGGGTGGTGGTGACGTGTCGGGAGACGACTCCTAACTTTTTCTTATCCTCATCACCCTCACGTTCCAGCACTTCTTTGTCTTTTTTGCGGAATATGATGGCAAATTGCTTGCCGTCTGGTGACCATTCAAAATCACCAATCACGCCTTTGAGGTTGGTTAATGGGCGTGCCTCTCCGCCATCAACTGGAATAATGTACAATTGGGGTGGTTTCCCGTTGTTTCCCCGATTCGAAAGAAATGCAATTTCCTGACTATCCGGCGACCAGCGCGGCATCGAGTCAGAATGATCCCCATAGGTAAATTGGCGTGCTTTCCCACCCTCGGTGGGCACTCGCCACAGGTTGCTTAATTTTTTCTCAGTTTTTTTGTCAATCCGCTGCACGGTGTAAACAATAAATTTGCCATTGGGAGAAATCTGGGCGTCGGTGATCAGTTCAAAGCGGTACAAATCTTCTGCAGTTATCCGGCTCTTTTTGGCGGCAGCCATGTTACCTCCTGGAATGCTTTCTGGAATGATGCAATGATAGTCGAATTTTGATAGAGTTGCCAACTTCCATTAAAGTTAGCAAATAGCCCGTATCAAAACTTCCCAGAAGCTGTGTTTGGTGAATCTTGGTTATACATGACTCGTTCAGCGTTTTGCTCATCAGCTTCCAGGAAGTTGGTAACTCTTCTTGGTTAGGTGAGCTTGCCTTCCCAAAGGTGTTGCATTTCTTCGTTGGTGGCGAGGAGGTGATCCAGGGTGCCTGTGGCGTGAATACGGCCGTTTTTCAACACAACAATATGGTCAGCCCGCTGCAAAGCAACACGACGGTGAGATACGACTAGCAGGGTGGGTTGTTGGTGGTCTGTAATCGGTGACCGTTTACCGTTTACCGAAAACTGCTTACCATGCAAAAGCCGTTCCCATAACTGCTTTTCAGTCTCGACATCGAGCGCACTAGAAAGGTCGTCAAAGACGAGCAGTTCGGCGTTGCGCAGGAACATGCGGGCGGTGGCGGCGCGTTGAATTTGGCCGCCAGATAACTTGACGCCTTTCGGGCCCACCTTTGTGTCTAGTCCTTTTTCCAACTCTTGTAAATCTGGCCCCATGACAGCCGCTTCGATAGCGGCCGGAATGTCAACGGCCTCTTCAGGTAGACCCAGCAGCAGATTGTTGCGCAGCGTGTCGCTAAAGAGACGCGGTACCTGGGCCGTGTAGGCAGCGCGGGGTGGTACAAAAAATTCCGCCGGATTGTCAACAGGATTGTTATTCCAAAGGATTTGGCCGTTTTCAATAGGCAGTAAACCCAACAAAACGCGCAGCAATGTCGTCTTGCCGGAGCCAATGCGACCTGTAATGATGGTGAAGGAGCCGCGTTCAAGTTGCAGGTTAATATCTTCGATGCCCCGGTTGGAATCGGGGTGTTTGTAGGTGAGGTGATTGAGGTCGAGGGTGTGCAGGTGGTGAACGGCCGTTTTCGCCACAAAAGGCACCTCAGGCAAATTACCCGTCATATGCACCGGTCCATGCTGCACCAAATTTTCTGGGGGTGCGCCTTGCAACAAGCGCACCATTCGATTGGCGGCCACGCCTGCCTGCTTGTATCGGGCCATTAAAAAGCCGAGGAAGGTAACAAAATCGGTGGTATTGGCGAGGTAGGAGGTGAAAAGGGCAAAGTCGCCAACTGTGAAGCTGCCATCTTGCAAAGATTGGGCGGCGAGGAGGAGGATAACGGCCGTTGCCAGATTGCTAGAGTTGCGAAAGATAGACCTCAGAATTTCATTGAACAGCCTGTCTTTTAGCGCCGCCTGCCGCCGCTTTTCATTGAGCGTTTCAAAATAATCAATTACGCGGTCCTCTGCGGTGGCTACTTTGATGGCTTGCACGGCGTTAAATGTTTCGGCAATAAAGCCAGTGACAATGCCGCTGCGTTTGCGCAATTCCTTGCGATATGCTTCGATGCGTCCAGTCGCCGCATTGGCAATAGAAATAACCACAGCTAATGGAATCAAAGCAATCAGTGTCAGGCGGGCGTTGATGACGAGCATAATCGTCAGGGTTATAGTCATGAAAAAGGTGTGTGCGGCGATATTGTTCAGCCAGAGCGCAAATAAAGGGATTTCCCACACATCGCCCCGAAAACGGCTGATTGCTTCACCTGGGGATTCGGGCAGGGCGTTGGCTCCAGGACGCTCCAATATCCGCTGCATCATGTTTTTGTGCAGCAGGGCATGATTGTGCAGCATAAAGGGGCGATTCATACGAAAGATGCCCCAAACGGCCCCCATGTGTGACATAACAAACACGACCAGCAGCGCCAGCAAGGTCCACAAGTTAAATGCGACTGGTGCGCTGCCGCTGAGCATGTTCAGGTAGGCACGAATGATTAACGGCATGCCAATCATGGCAATCATGGGTACCAACAGTGAAATCAGGTTGAAGGTGTGCTGTGGCTGCCGAAAACGGATTAAAGACCACACGAATTTCCAGGTGGGTGTGGTGTTCTCTGGTGTTTGGGTTGTTGCTGTCATTTTCCCTCCTATTTATGCCATTACGGCTTCGAGACCGGTTTGCAGCAGTTGCGAAAAATGGGATGTGGGATTGTTGACGAGTTCGTTGTAGGGGCCGTGTTCGAGAATACGGCCGTTTCCCAAAATCATAATCTTGTCAGCCCGCGCCACCGTTCCCAGCCGGTGCGCCACGATAATGCCCGTGCGATTGGCTAACAGCTTGTCAACGGCGCGTTCAATTAGCTGTTCAGTTGCTGGGTCAAGCCGAGAAGATGCTTCATCCAGAATCACCAGTCCAGGGTCTTTTAAAAATACCCGCGTAAATGCCAATAACTGTGCTTCACCTGCCGAGAGACTGCTGCCTTCAGTTTGTAATTCGGTATCTAATCCATCAGTTAGCGACTCAAACCAACTGGTCAGACCCAGGTCATGAATGACGGCGAGAATTTGCTCATCGGTAATCGATTTATCGAAAAAAGTGAGATTATCGCGCACCGTGGCCCGAAAAAGCTGCACATCTTGCGTGACCATCCCAATCCGCTGGCGCAGTTCCATGACTGGCGTGTCTTGAATGTGGATGGAGTCAGCTTTGTTGCCCAGTTGAATTTGACCCGTTTGGGTGTCATAAAGGCGGAAAAGGAGGCGAGTGAGTGTTGTTTTGCCGCTGCCCGTGCGCCCGAGCAAGCCCAGCACCTCGCCCGGTTGCAATGTGAAGTCGATATCTTTCAAAATGTGTTCTTCTTCATGATAGGCAAAGGTAACGTGATCAAATGTGACGCTGAGTGGTCCGTTTGGTAAGCTGGTAGTTGTTGTGTTCGTGATTTTGCTGATTAGTTTTTGTAAGGATTCAACCCGTTCTATCCCCGCTGCGGCTTGCTGCATTTGCTCAATCTGATTAGTAATCTCGCGCAGGGGCCGGAAGATAGCCAGCGTATAGTTGAGGACTAAATAGACCGAGCCAATGGTGAGTACGCCTGCCTGATACAAATAATATCCAGACACAAGCGCAATAATCCGGCCAATGCCGAATAAGCCAATCCAGGTGCCGATAATCAAAATGCTTCTCATGGCTCCGTCAATCTCTTTATTCATGCGGATACGATTCAGGCGGGCCAGGTTTTTCATCACAAATGGGACCGCACCGCTGGACCGCACGTCTTCGGTGCCGGAAAGTTGTTCTTCGATGAAGCTAAAGAGGTCGGCGTTGGCTTCGCGGGCCGCTTTCCAGTGGGGAACGGCGATTTGGCGCAGTTTGCTGAGGGTGTAGAGGGTAACGGCCGTAAACACACCCAGCGCCAGCGAAATCCGCCAATCTTCCCACAGCAGCACAATCAATACACCCACAATCAGCAGCACATTTCCCATAATCCGAATCACAAACTGCGAAAAGAAGATAGCAATGTGCGCCACATCGCCGTCGATGCGTTCGATCATTTCGCCGGGGGTGTGCTCGTTGTGGAAGGACATGTCCAGGTGCAGGCAGTGACGCGCCAAATCGGCACGCAGCTGGTTAGTCGAGCGCCAACCAATATCTTCACTGATGTAGGTGGTGACAACGCCAATCAGCTGCAGCAGCAGTGAAAAGCCGAGGTAGAAAAGGGCGGCGTAAATGAGGGGGGTGAGGGTGGTGGTGGAAACGGCCGTGTCAATAAAATACCGAATCAACTGCGGATTCACCAATTGCAGTCCCAACATGCTAAAAATAAGCAACGTTAGCCAGATAACTTTATTTCGTAACGGTTGCAGGTATTGAAACATCACGTCCCAATACCGTCTAATAGGCAATTCCATATGTTCAAACTTCTCCAAAATGAATGATTGTTGGTAAACCGCACAAAAATTTCAAAAGGAAACAACACGCGACTGATGCAGTTTACTTAAAATACAAACAATACGACAGAACAGGACACATCTGGAGTCGATGGAATCACTCCCTTGGGTAGGCACCTCCTTTGGAATTTGTAGTCTTTAGTCTTGTAGTCTTGTAGTCCGTAGTCTCGTAGTCCGTGATTTCGTAATCCGTGGTTTCGTAATCCGTAATCGGTTTACGGCTTACGGTTCACGGACAACGGACAACGAACAAAGGCTATCAACTTTTAACTACAAAATTTAGAATCAATCAACGAAAAGGGTTTGGATGATCTTGAGCAGGTTTTTCATGGCACGCCTCCTTGCCCTGTTGGGCATCATGCAAACTTCCGATAAACACGCGAACGACTAAAATATCACAAATTGAGGGGGGTTGTCAACTGGCAAAATTGGGAATTGGGATATGGGGAATCACAAATGGAAAGAATGAAAGTATTATATTGTCGATAAAATTTTATCGATTATTCGATATATTCGTGATTTTAAACGATGGATTGTAGAGTAAATCAATTAGTTCAAGGCATTTCGATATTATTTAGGATATCATATTGAAAGCTCTTCTTTTGCATTTTCAATTGCACGAATCAATCGTTGAATTTCACCTTGCTTATTTTAATACCAATCGATTGTCCAAATCTTATGCAACTTCCAGTTTAAATTTTGTTCAAGTACCTGTTTGCGAAGGCGATCTCGATCTCTTGCTGAGCGTTGATTGTAGTAAAATTCTTCATCAAACTCGATACCAAGAATTGCTTTTTCATATTGTTTATCTATAACCGCAATAGGAATTGCAGCGTTTTTAGGACCTACATTTAATTCAATAAAATACCCTAATTCTTCAAGGGTGATTGCCACTTCACCAGCAATTTGTGATGTGGGTCTAGAATTTAAGCTGTTGCTCTTATTTGAATATAATGAATTTATATGCAGTGCATTTTGTGTATCCTCATTATGTTCAGTAAGTTTTACAACTTCATTTGTTGAATTTTCGTTTTCGGTATTCAATAATACCTCAAGTTCTTCCCAATCTGCATGTGAGTGTTTTTCTTTGCCAACTTCAATTAACTTATCTAATCGTTTATGTCGTATAAAATACCAGGAAAGTTCTCTAGCTTTTTCAATTCGGGTTTCACCATGAATGTTTTCAATATCAATTCCAAGTTGAAAACAGAGAGTCGCTAGTTCGCTTTTATTGAAGTTTTTTTGAAATTTTTCAAAAAGACAATTTAATATTTCTCTACCGGACAGTAAAGATTTAACAGAATAACCAATAGAAAAAATGTCGATCATGGGTAAACTCCTAGGTCTTCCACAACCAAAACAGGAGTATATTCATGACCGACAAGATGAAAGTTTACACGAAAGTAATGCATAAGCTCAAGAAAAATTGAATCACGAGAATAGACGAGACAATTTATTTGTGACATTTGTTTATTCGTTTGAATTGTG
>QQUD01000154.1 GCA_008501785.1 Chloroflexota bacterium | reverse complement strand
GCCAGCGCGTGACAACTGCCTCCTTTTAGCTCTTCACGGGCCTGAGCAATTGTTCGCCCTTCATCGATCACAACCAGCATTTCGTTTGCTAAGGGCGTGTCCTTGCCAAAATCGTCTGTGAAATAGAATTTTGCGTCTTGGCCTTTGGTGTGGTGCGTCATTAAATCGACACGACGCTCTAAATCGTTCCAATCAAACCCGCGCTGTTTTTGCAGCTGTTGCAATATTTTATGCGCGGCTGCCTCTTTTTCGTCGAGGATAACGCGCAGCAATAGCTGTGGCGTGAGTAGTTTGAGCTGAAACTCTTTTTGACGGGAAACGGCCGTTGTCATTAGCCGTGAAAGTTCTGTAGACGGGATGTTTGGGTTTAAATTGCTCATGTTAAATATGGTACAACGCTCGACCCGGATATGCCACAATTTTAGCGTATATAGGAATTTGGTAATGGGTGTTTTGTCATAATTTAGTTGAAACCGGGTGCTGATCTGATTACTATATTGAAAGGTTTTTTGCCCTACTGATTGACAGTTTTATTTTTTCAAAGTTTTGAGGGATTTCCTAATCCCGTTTCCTAAGAAGTAAAGAAAAATTTATGAGCATCAATTTCTGGCTAATCATCGCACTCTGTATCACCATCGTTCTAATCATAGCACTTACTTTTCGCAATCAGGCCATATCCAGAAAGAATCAGGCGTTGGCGAGGCAAGTAACAGAATTAAATCCTGTCATGGCGCTCAATGAAGATGGCATCTTGTTACTTGACACAGACTTTAAGGTCGTGACGACAAACAAAGCATTTGCTGAGGTTGTAAACTTGTGTTTAGGGGAGATGGTGGGGAAAACGGCCGTTTCTTGGCCAGAAAACACACCCTCTATTCTGTCTCGATTAAATTTTGATTTGAATTTTTTTCAAAATGCTTGCGATTCAATGGCGTCTGGTGCAAATCGACAGAAAGAAACGATCACGATTTATGGGCCGCCTGACGACTATTTTGAACGAACATTGTGCCCGGTATTTGATCACGAAAAACTGACCGGTTGGCTGCTGATGCTGCATGATGTGACCGAAGCGCATGCCCTGGCGCAAATGCGTGAAGATATGACGCATATGCTCGTACATGATTTGAGATCGCCTTTGGCAGTGATGTTAGGCAGCATTGAGACCGCACAGGTTTGGCTCGAAAATAATCGCCTGGATGAAACAGACAGGCTGTTCGAGATTGCACGATCCAGTGGACAGCGCCTACTTGGCTTGCTTAATGATTTGTTAGATATGTACAAATTGGAAAGTGGTGAATTAGACCTGGTTCCAGAACCAATTCCTATTTCTATGTTGTTAACGGAAGCGAAAACGCAGCTTGAGCCTTTGGCTGAAGATGCGGGGATTGATATTGAGATCGATTTGGAACCGGATTTGCCGTTGCTGACGGTTGATGTGGGGTATTTGAAACGTGCTGTGATAAATTTATTGGATAATGCCGTGAAATATGCGCCAGATAACGGCCGTATTCGTCTCTGGTCTCGCATGGATTTTGTATCAAACGAAAAACCAACCATGCTGATTGGCATCAGTGACAATGGACCTGGCATTAGACCTGACTTGCATCGTCAAATTTTTAAAAAGTTTCGTCATGATCGACGGCAGCGCAGGCAGCGCCGTGGCACGGGGTTGGGGTTACCTTATTGCAAATTGGTGGTGGAGGCGCATAACGGCCGTATTTGGGTAGAAAGCGATGGCACATACAAAACGGGCAGCACATTTATTATGCAGCTGCCCGTTGTGGGTGAACAAATTCCCGTTTAGTGATCCGAAAAAAGATGTCAGGAATTGCTTAATTTTGTCTGTCAAGTACCAAATCAATCAGTGATTCCATTTCGTCGCGGTAGGTGGAAGATGGGATTTTATAAAGTGCAGTTCGTGCTCTTTCTGCCACTTCAATAGCTTGCAACCGGGCGATTTCCACTGCCCCTGATTCCCGCAATTTACTCATCATTTGTTCGATTGGGTCGGCTTCGGCAACGGCCGTTACCTCTTCCATCACCGGTGCAAATCCGCCATTTCGCGTAGCCATTACGCCCCGATTTTGCGCTACATCAGTGCCAACCGGTTTACCCAGTGTTTCTGGATCGCCAATGATGTCGAGAATGTCATCTACAATTTGGAAAGCAAGTCCTAAGTTGTAGGCGTAGTCAGCAGCTGCATTGACCATCGCTTCACTGGCTTTGCTAATCATTGCACCCATTCGGGCCGCTGCCTCAAAAAGGCTGGCCGTTTTCAATGCAATGATACGTTTGTATGTTTCGCGTCCCATTTGGCCCGATTTTGCGGCGGCGGCTTGCAATGTTTCCCCTTCAACCAGGCGAATACACGCATCTGCCATAATGACGTTGAAATTTGTGCCATAAGGGGCCATCAGCTCATACACTTTGGCAAACAGATAATCGCCGGTTAGCAGCGCAAATGTTTTTCCCCATTTTTCATGGACTGTAATTTTGCCACGACGCGTGGAGCTGTGATCGTTAATGTCGTCGTGTACGAGCGTTGCGGTGTGAACCATTTCAACCGCTGCCGCCATTGGTACGACTGCTTCAATTGGGTGGCCACCGGTGGCCAAAAAAGCCAGAATTGCCAGGTGCGGGCGAATGCGTTTGCCACCTGACGAAATGATGTGCCGTCCGGCATCCCCCAGTAGTTCAACTTCGCTGTCAACAATAGATTCAAGCTTATTTTCAACGGCCGTTAGCGCCTCTGCAACGGTTAAATTATTCATATGATATGCCTCGTTCACAACTTTCAATTTTTTTTGAACGTTTTGTTGAATTATAGAATAGTCCCTACCCACCGTCAAGCAATTTGTGAAAGAAATAGCAATTAGGACCGTGTGGTCTCATCCCACTTTAAAGAAATTTACCTTCCCAATATGTTTGCCCAATACGTTACCTGTGACGCATAATTAAACAAAACGTCATTTTGATCATAATCATAGTAAAAAATAGATGTTTTGCAATGAGAAAAAGAAAATAGGAGCCTGGTAACAGTATGGAAGCGTTAAAAAAGAGAATTGTCGAAGATGGTCAAAACTTGGGGGGAGGCATTTTAAAGATTGACAGCTTTTTAAATCATCAGATTGATGCACTGTTGATGGAGCAGGTCGGTGAGGAAATCAGCCGCATTTTTGCCGATAAAAGGCCAAGCAGAATTTTAACAGCAGAAGTCAGTGGTTTAATTCCGGCAGCGATGGTGGGTAAAGCAATGGGGAATATCCCAGTTGTCTATGCACGTAAGCGTAAGCCAATTACGATGAAAGAGCCAGTTTATATAGAAACAGCTCCCAGTCATACAAAAGGAAATGAAGTTGCTTTGATGGTATCCCCGGAATTTTTGGATGCATCTGATCGGATTTTGATTGTAGATGATTTCCTGGCTTCTGGTAAAACGATTGATGCTTTAGTACGTATCATCAAATGTGCTGGTGCGGAACTGTTGGGGATAGCTGCTGTTGTTGAAAAGAGTTTTGAAGGTGGGCGCGAACTATTGGAGCAATGGAACGTGCCGATTGTGGCGATGGCGACGATTACGGATATGAGTAACGGCCGTATTGTCGTTGCATAAAAATTTTTAAGGAGTGGAGGCTTTAGCCGGGTCTATCACGTCCGTTCCGGCTGAAGCCTCTACTCCTTGTTGAAAAGGAAGCAGAAATGCCTCACGATACAATAGTCATCTTAGATTACGGTTCCCAATATTCCCAACTGATTGCGCGGCGAGTCCGAGAGGCGAATGTGTACAGCCGCCTCATCTCCTGGCGTACACCAGCCGCTGACGTGCTGGCCCTCAGTCCCAAAGGTTTCATTTTGAGTGGAGGCCCCAACAGTGTTTATGACAAAGGCGCACCCGCATTGCCTGATTATGTGTTGGAGAGCGGCGTGCCCGTGCTGGGTATCTGTTATGGTATGCAGCTATTGACGCGCAAATTTGGTGGCCGTGTCGCCAAAAGCCAAAAACGTGAATATGGACCGGCTTCTTTAGAAATTGAAGCCACTGACAACCCGCTGTTTCAAAATTGGCAAGCAGAATCGTCTGAAACGACAAACTTGCAGCAAGTGTGGATGAGTCATGGCGACAAAGTGGAAGGCTTGCCAAATGGGTTTGTGCCGTTGGCGCGTTCGGGAAACTCGCCCTTTGCCGCTGCCGCTGATGTGGATCGAGGTTGCTACACCGTACAGTTTCATCCAGAAGTAGTGCATACGTCGCAAGGTTCATTGTTGCTCAAAAACTTTGTACAGTCGATTTGTGGCTGTATGCCTGACTGGACGCCTGCGAATTTTATCGATGAGCAGGTAGCAGGTATTCGGGGGCAGGTGGGAAACGGCCGTGTTGTGCTCGGTTTAAGCGGCGGTGTTGATTCGGCCGTAGCTGCGGCGCTGATCCACAAAGCCATCGACGAACAACTCATCTGCATCTTTGTCGATCATGGCATGTTGCGCCAAGGCGAGGCTTTGCAAGTTATCGAAACCTTTGAAAAAGAGCAGGGCATGAACTTGATTGCCGTTAATGCTGTTGAAGAGTACATGGAAGCATTGGATGGCATTACTGAGCCTGAAGAAAAGCGGCGCATTATTGGTGAAAAATTTGTACGCATTTTTGAGCGAGAAGCGCTGAAATTGGGTCAGATTGACTTTTTAGCGCAAGGAACCATATACCCTGACGTAATTGAGAGTGCCGGGAAGGACAAAAAAGAAGCCCATGTCATTAAAACTCATCATAATGTAGGTGGACTTCCTGATGACATGGATTTTGAGCTGGTTGAACCGCTGCGCGAACTGTTTAAAGATGAGGTTCGTCTGATTGGTTCCAGGCTGGGATTGCCAGATAGCATTATTTGGCGACAACCATTCCCTGGTCCGGGGCTGGCGATTCGCTGTTTGGGCAATATCACTTGGGAACGGCTTGAGCATTTGCGGCTGGCAGATGATATTTTTGTGTCAGAGCTGCGGCAGGCGGATATGCTGAAGCAAGGCACACAGCAATCATTTGCGGTGCTGCTGCCGGTGAAGAGTGTGGGTGTGATGGGTGACGGCCGTACCTATCAAGAAGTCATTGCACTGCGTGCTGTCACTACCGAAGACTTCATGACGGCCGATTGGGCACGTTTGCCTTATGATTTGCTGGCCAAGGTCAGCCGTCGTATCGTCAACGAAGTAAACGGTGTGAATCGCGTCGTCCTTGACATCACGTCAAAACCACCAGGAACAATCGAATGGGAATAACCATAAAAACTTTACCGCAACTCCCATAAAATATTTCCGTATATATTTTCAATGATAATAACTGGCTGAAAGCTGAAACCTGAAAGCTGAAACCTAGCAGCTAAAAGCTGAAAGCCCTTTCCCAAGGAGGGAAACGCAATGGATTACGGTGATTTACTAAAACGATCATGGCATATTGTTTGGAATAATAAGTTCATGTTTGTACTCGGGTTTTTAGCAGCACTCGGTAGCGGTGGTGGCAGTGGTGGTGGCAATAGCGGCACCAACTTTTCGCCATCCAGTTCTGGTGGTGATGAATTTAATTTACCTCCCGAATTTGCGGCAAATATAGAACAATACTGGGCAGAATTTGCCGGTGTATTGATTGCCCTTGTTTGCTTTTTTGTTATCTTGGGTATTGTCTTTTGGCTGGTTAGTTTAGTTGGCCAAACTGGTTTGATTAGCTCAGCCGCACGCATTGATGCTGGTGAAGAGGCAACGCTCGGCGAAGCTTTTGCTGAAGGGACTGCAAAACTAGGCAACATGATTGGGCTGAATTTGGTTCTCTCTGGGCC
>QQUD01000481.1 GCA_008501785.1 Chloroflexota bacterium | reverse complement strand
CGACGCCCAAATCGTCGCCACCGTCTGTGATGCCCTGCCCAATATCGACTTTTGTGAATCGCTAGGCACCATCAGCGACGTGCATCACAAATTAGCAGCTTCCTACGAATTTGCTGAGATGTTCCAACGCACCAGCAAGCCCATTGTCGCCTGGTCCTATGGCCGCGACGATGCCGAAGATATTCACAAAATTGCAATTGCCGAAGCAGGTGGGCAGGATGCATTTGAAAAACGGCCGAATTACATCCACTACTGTGAACCGCTTTCCCCGCTGGTCAGCACCGAAGATGCGATGGACAAGCTCGTCTTTTGTGCTGAACATCGCGTACCGGTCATCTTTACGCCATGTCCGTTGGCCGGTGGCACGGCTCCAGTCACACCCGCAGGCATCATCGTGCAGGCTGCCGCCGAATCGTGGATGGGTTTGGTTGTGGCCCAGCAGCTTCGCCCAGGCTTGCCCTTCTTCATGGGTGGCGTGTTATCCGTCATGGACATGAGCGCCATGATTTTGTCGTACGGAGCGCCCGAACTGTCCCTGATCATGGCTGGACTTACAGAACTGGCCCATTTTGCCGGACTTCCACTGTGGCAAACAGGCGGCTGCACCGACTCGAAAACATTGGATGAACAGGCGTCGCTCGAAGGTTCACTGTCTGTCTTCTTCTCTGCGCTCAGCGGGGGCGACTTGTGCCATGACGTAGGATACACCGAAAGCGGTCTGACTGGCTCGATCCTGCAAACTGTGATGATGGATGAGGCGATTGGCTATTCGCGCCGCATCACACGCGGGATTGAAGTCAATGAGGACACATTGGCGGTTGGCGTGATTAACGATGTGGGTCCCAACGGGCACTATTTGCGCGAAAAACATACACGCCGTCACTTTAAATCTGAGTTCTGGTATCCAAATCTGTGCGACCGGCGCAACTTTGAGGAATGGGAGATGATGGGCAGCACCACGATGCGAGATCGCGTCATTGCCCGCACACATGACATCATGGCTACCCATTCCCCTTCATCAGTTAAGCCGGAAACTGAAAAGGCAGTTGCTGATGTTTTGGCAGCGGCCGAGGAACGGGTTAAGGAAATTGAAGATTAGGAAATGCAATTCAGCATTTCAGGAGAAACACGATGAGTCGAATATATGAAAGATTGTCAACGGCCGTTCTCTCAGGTGCCGACGAAAAAACACCCAAACTGGTGCAGCGTGCCTTGGACCAAGAACTGGTGCCGAAAGATATTTTAGAAAAAGGCTTAGTGCCGGGAATGAATGAAGTCGGCATTCGCTTTAAGCGCGGCGACATGTTTGTGCCCGAAGTACTCATGTCGGCCGATGCAATGCAGGCTGGACTGGCGGTACTGCGACCCCATCTCGCTGCAACCGGAGCCAAACTGGTTGGCAAAATTGTGATGGGAACCGTCAAAGGCGACCTGCACGATATTGGCAAAAACCTGGTGGGCATGATGTGTGAGGGTGCGGGTTTTGATGTCATTAACCTCGGTTTTAATGTGCCACCAGAAGCGTTTGTAGAAGCCATCAAAGAACACGAGCCAGACATCGTTGGCATGTCAGCATTGCTGACCACGACCATGCGAGCGATGGGGCACACCATCAATGCCATCTCAGAAGCGGGGCTGCGCGACCAAGTCAAAATCATGATCGGTGGCGCACCTGTCGATAACGCCTTCGCCGAACGCATTGGCGCAGATGGGTATGGCTCCAATGGTCCTGCTGGTTCCGATTTATGCAAAGAATTTATGGGAGTTTAGTCGGGTAGTCGAGTAGCCCAATAGTCTGATAGTCAAAAACGGTTTGCGACTACAAGACTAAAGGCTACAAGACTAACGACTAAAGGACTAAATAATGCCACCATCAGAAAAACTTCCTGTTGTCATCATAGCCTGTCAGATAATGCAGTCGATGCTGGAAAGGCTGCTGCCGAATGGGTTAGCGAGTGAAGTAACCTACATGGATTACGGCCTGCATCGTGTGCCCAACAAAATGACGTGGACATTGCAAGACGCAATTGATGCGGTTGAGCAGCCCAGTTTAATTGTCTTGGGTTACGGGCTTTGTGGCAATGGTTTGAAAGGCATTCAGGCCAGACAACACACGCTGCTAATTCCGCGCACCGACGATTGCATCGCCATTTTGCTTGGCTCACGAGAAGCGTATTTGCGTGAATTTGAGTCGCAGCCGGGAACCTACTACCTCAGCAAAGGGTGGCTAGAGTCAGGCAGCAATCCGCTCAACGAATACCACGAATATATTGAAAAGTACGGCCAGGAAGATGCGGAATGGCTGATGGATACCCAATACCAAAATTACGAACGGCTGGTACTGGTCACACAAAACGAAACGGATATGGACACCTACCGGCCACAGGCGCTGGAAGTAGCTGACTTTTGCAAACGTTGGAACATGCAGTACGAAGAAATCGTCGGTTCTGACCAATTTGTGCGCCGTTTAGTCGAAGTGGCCGCAGCCCTGGACAAAGCAGATGACAACTTTGTGGTCGTTCCACCTGGTGGTGAAATCAAACAGCTGGACTTTATTTGATTGACAATTCACCCTTGCTCGGGCCGGTCTCCAGACCGTGCCAGGTGCGTGGCTCGGTGAGGACACCGGCCACTGCAGAGGCTTGGGTAAATCGTAAATCGGGGAATAAGAATATGAAAGTAAGAAAAACAAACTACACAGTCAACGCCACACCCCGCTTACAGGTGTTGTCGGAAGATGAGATTGAGGCGATTTATTTTTCGGCGCTGCGGGTGCTTTATGAAACGGGCGTGCGTGTTTACGATCAGGAAGGCATCGATCTGGCTCATGCTGGCGGTGCAATTGTAGAAGGGATTGAAGATGACAGCAGTTTGGTGAAAATTCCACCATGGCTGGTGGAGAAATCGCTAACGACGGTGCCACGAAAGGTGGTGGTCGTCGGTCCTGACCGCCAATATCGAATGGAGCTGTTCAAGAATCAGATTTACTTTGGCCCTGGCTCGGACACACCGTTTACGATTGATCCATACACTAAGGAACGACGGCGGGCAACGTATAACGACGTCAAGAATTTTGCCAAAATGACGCAGGCGCTGCCCAATCTCGATTTCCACATGTCGTTGGGGATTGTGCAGGATACGGCGGTTGGCACCTACGACCGCTGGCAATATCTGGCAATGCTGGAAGGAACGAGTAAGCCGATCAATATAACGGCCGTTGACCTCGAAGGCCTCCGCGATCAGCTCGAAATGGCACATATCCGGGTGGGCGGCAAAGCAGAATGGGACAAAGGCCCCGCTTTTTCGCTGTACATTGAGCCGGTATCCCCTCTCAGCCATTCGGAAGAGGTGATTCAAAAACTGCTCTTTGCCTCGGACAACAACATTCCATTTGTGTACACACCCTGCCCGTTGGCGGGAGCGACTGCGCCCACAACGTTAGCTGGTTTGCTGGTGCAGGCCTTGACAGAAAGCTTGTTGGGCATTGTTCTCAGCCAGTTACGCAAACCAGGTACGCCATTGATTATTGGTGGGTTGATGTCGGCGATGGATATGAAAACGGCCGTTTACAGCTACGGCTCACCCGAAATGGCACTGCTCAGTGCTGCCTACACCGACATCACCAAATGGCTGGGCGTGCCCGAATACGAAACCGCTGGATGCTCCGATGTGAAGGCGTTTGACGAACAAGCCACAATGGAAGCAGCCATCAACATCGCCACCGCCGGTCTCATTGGCGGCAACATGATTCACGACGTGGGTTATATCGAACAAGGGTTGACCAGTTCACTAGAAATGATGGTTGCCTCAGACGAAATCATCGACATGGTGAAACGCATCTTGCGCGGCATCGAAGTCACACCGGAAACGATGGGACTGGATGTAATCAATGATGTCGGTCCGGGTGGGCATTTTCTGGAACACGATCACACTTACTATCGCTTCAAGAAAGAAATCTGGCAGCCAAAACAAGTCAATCGTCAAAATTGGGAAGATTGGAATGCGGCCGGAGCCAAGCGATACGGCGACCGCATTCACGAACGCGTCATCGAAATTCTGGAAGCAGACACCGAGCCACTGCTCGACGAAAAGATGTACAAAGAGCTGCGCCGCGTCTGTGAACTGGCCGATGCCCGTCACAAAGACGAAGAGCTTGATGTAAAAATGTTTGCGTAGGAGGAATAGGGGTAAGTGGTGAGTGGTGCGTGGCGAGGATTTCACGACTTGCCACTTACCACTTACCACTTACCACCTGCTTTATGGATTCACGAAACTTGGTGCTGGGGATTGATACAGGCGGCACGTACACAGATGGAGTGCTGCTGGATTATGCGTCGCGGGATGTGCTGACGTCGTTTAAGAGTTTGACGACCCGACGCGACTTTGCGGTGGGTATTGAGGCTGTAATTGATGGCATTCAGATCGATGATCCGACAGCCATCAAAATGGTTTCGATTTCCACGACGCTGGCAACCAATGCGATTGCAGAAGGCAAAGGACGCCGGGTGGGGCTGCTGCTGATCGGGTATGATTCAGAACTGGTAGCCAAGTTCAAGATGGCGCAGCGATTCGGCACACCGCATTACGCTTATATTGCTGGTGGGCATGATTTGTATGGTCGTGAAAAAGAGCCACTCGATCTACCCGCCATTCTGCAACAGGTAGATGCGTTCAAGCAGCAGGTGGATGCGATTGCCGTATCCAGCTATTTCAGTCCACTCAATCCAGAACATGAGAATGAAG
The DNA here is from genome assembly GCA_008501785.1 of Chloroflexota bacterium. Next base: position 1,080 of record QQUD01000481.1, on the reverse strand, counting down.
CACACGCTGCGATTCGAAAAAGGTGTGACTTGCCGGTGGTGCTGGGACATCAGCTTTCTACGAAATTGGGATCGGTGGAACGTGCCACAACGGCCGCATTGAACGCATCTTTGCTAGCGGTGCTGCAAGAGTTGATGCTGGCAGTACGGCAGGCGATGGCGCAACGCGACATTGACGCGCCGCTGATGGTCGTGCGCGGCGATGGCACGTTGATGAGTGCTGAATTTGCCGCCGACACGCCGGTGGAGACGATTCACTCTGGGCCAGCCGCAAGTGCCATTGGCGGCCGTTTTCTCTCGGGGTTGGATGATGCGCTGGTGATTGATGTGGGCGGCACGACGACAGACATCGCGCTGGTTGAGAGTGGTCAGGTAGCAGTGAGTGGGGAAGGGGCGATGGTAAATGGGTATAAAACGGCCGTTTCCGCCGCCAATATCCTCTCCATTGCGCTCGGGGGAGACAGCCATATCCACCTGAAAGCGGGCAAGAAGCTGGGCGTTGGACCAGAACGTGTCGTCCCGCTTGCCTATTTAGCAGATCAATACCCACAAGTTAACCAGCAGCTAAAATCTCTATCAAACCGGATGCGGGCGCGAGCCACGGCGGATTGGCTCGAATATTGGTTTTTAGCAGCCGCTGCGCCAGACGAAACAGCAAACACAACACATGAAAAAGCAATCATTCGTCTACTGCGGGACGGACCACAGCCAGTGCCGACCATTCTCAAAAAGCTAAATTTGCTGCATGTTGGGCAGCTAGACGTTGACAATTTATGGCGGCTAGAGGTGTTGGGCAAATCAGGGCTAACGCCGACTGATTTGCTGCATGTCGAAGGCCATTTTACGCCCTGGCAAGTTGAGGCAGCACAACATGCAGTCAACTTATTCTATCGCTTTTTGTATCGTGAACCCGCAGAGCTGCATCAGCAAGTATGGCAAACGATGACCGACATGGTGATGCGGGCGGTTATCACATTTCTTAGTGGAAAAACCGTACCTGACCCAACTAACCGTCAGGAAGCAGATGATTTGGGGTATTGGCTGTTTAACAACAGCCTTTATGATTGGCACCCTCATTTGC
>QQUD01000201.1 GCA_008501785.1 Chloroflexota bacterium | reverse complement strand
ACACGAAATGGAACACTCAGTAGATGAGCGCCAAGCCCTGCAACTCCCCATCTTGCCCAAGCGTCTACGTAAACACGATTAGTGCGCAAATTGGACCAATTTTCACCCCAAACGATTTGTTAACCCGAGAAAATTGGTCCAATCTTGGAGTATGGCAATTGATTTTGTTAACTGGAGCAGCAGGAAAAACAGGGCGAGCTGTGTTGCAGGCTTTGGTGCAAGAAGGGGCTGCGGTTCGTGCCTGGGTGCGACGAGGTACACAATGTTTGGAGGTCCAGCAGCTTGGGGCGCAGGAAGTAGTGGTGGGAGATGTGGAGGAAACGGCCGTTTGGCAACAAGCTATCACCAACATGCAATCCATTTACCACATCTGTCCCAACATGCACCCACGAGAAGTTGAAATTGGACAATTAGCAATTGCGATGGCTCAGCAAAATGGTGTGTCACACTTCGTCTATCATTCTGTGCTGCATCCGCAGACAGAGGCGATGCCGCACCATTGGCACAAGCTACGAGTTGAAGAAGCAATTTTAACTTCTGGGCTGCCGTTCACAATTCTGCAACCAGCTGCATACATGCAAAATGTGCTAGCGAGTCGTCGGTTGATTGAAGACGAAGGCATTTTTCGCGTACCGTATCCAATTTCGACGCGTTTGAGTTTGGTTGATTTGCAGGATGTGGCGGAAGTGGCAGCGAAGGTTTTAACAGAGCCTGGGCATGAGCGTGCGATTTATGAGTTGGTGGGTGAGGGTGGGGTTGCGCAAACGGCCGTTTCCACCACACTCTCTAATCATCTTAAACGACCTGTTCATGCCGAGGAACTGAGCTTGCCTGCCTGGAAGGAACAAGCTCTAGCCATTGGCCTTGGCGATTATCAGATTGAAACACTGCTAAAAATGTTTCGATATTATGCCCAGTTTGGTTTTATGAGCAACAACAATACCTTGCGCTGGCTGTTACAACGTGAACCAACCAGCTTCACTTCATTCGTGAAACGAGCATTTGTGTAACCACTACACAAATGCTCGTTTCAGTTAGTACCGTCTTAACACGGATAAGGAAAAGGGCTGAACTTCCTTTACCTACCCATCAGGTAATGTGCATCCCCCACTATTAGGCAGCATGTAAATATTTGAAAGTGGATTGGGTGGCGTGATGCCTGTACGTATCCCATAGTAATCGGTGTTTCGCAAGCAGGCAATAACCGAATAGGTGCCATCTGGAACGTTGTCAAAGCTATAAAACCCGTTTGCATCCGTAAGTTGGGTATCAATTCGCTGATTTGTGATATTTTCAAAAAGATAAACATCAGCTCGTTGCTGGGGTACCCACTGATCGAAACGCGCCTGAACAATACCTGATATGGTTTGGGTGCCTGATGAATCCGGCGTTGATGAAGGAGTCGGTGTTGGATAGAAGTAATCGTCGGTTATTGTTAACGGACTTGAAATGTTATTTGTTTCATTACTTTCATTGATTTGACCGCCATTTTGGCCGTCTAACGAGTCAACCATACCATATACTGTATGTGGCCCAGGTAACCCATTAAATCCGAACGGTACTGTAATCGTTAAAACTTTACTTGCACCCATTGGCAAACCAGCAACCGCTGTGAATCCAACACTTTGCGAAATAGGAATATAAGTTGTGAACATCACGGTTGGATCAATGTAGAGGTCCACAAAAAATTGTTCGTCAATGTCAGAATCGCCTATGTTGGTAATGCGAACATTAAAATCAAGCGAAATAGAACCCTGTATTGGTTGGGTAATTAATTCAGGGGAATCGACCATGACTAAATCCTTCCCTGTTAAACTTGGTGTAGGTTCTAAAGTTGGTGAAGGCCCAATAGTTGGAATAGGTGGAATAGGTGGTGGAGTGCTCCCTGAGCAGGAGATGAATATATCTTGTGTTACTCTTGCAGGTCCAGACTGCGTTTCAGCGACGACTGTGTGTAGACCCGATTGGTCACGATTACAGGGAATCGTGCGAGAAAATGTTCCCTCATGCTCACTATCATCAATCGTATCTATTAATGAGGTGTCCCAGAATAAATCGATATCGTAGTCGATGGGCCAATTATATCCAGTGATCGTGATCGAGTAGGTGCTGCAATCTGGGTTCAAAACGATATAAGGGCCGCTGGGGGTAGGCGTTAGCGTTGGTGTTGGTGTGTTTGTTGGCATTGTTGTATTGGTAGCGGTTGGCGTTGGTGTGTTTGTTGGCATTGCCGTATTGGTAGCGGTTGTTGGCATTGCCGTATTGGTAGCGGTTGGTGAGGGGCCAGGCGTGTTTGTTGGGGTTGATGTTGGCTCGGGACAGCCAGATGTATCATAAAAGATTTGACGCAGTTCATTTTTTAACGAATCTGTATCGTTGATAGAATAAAAATTGCCACCACCTGTTTCAGCTACATACTTGACAACTTCAGTGTTAAAGCCAGCACCCTGAATAGCAAATCCATGGACAATCGCTTCTGGTAACGCTTGTTTTAAGTCGAGCGACTCACGCATTATTTCTGCGACCACATAGCCAGCTGGTTTATCAGAATAATATAGTTGGCCAGCAGGGGTTGTTCCTGTGGTTTCCACAAAATCAGGCTCAAAGGGGTTGCCATTGGCATCGTAAACTTTGATATCTTGGACATATGTATCAGGATAATATTTTCCTTGTTTATCAACCGTTGGTACACCGTCTGTCAAATGGATGATGACAAGCTGACGCCCAGCATGATCGGCTTGCAGCATAAGTTGGCGAGCTGCTTCTAACGCCGCTCCTGTCGGTGTGCCTCCTATTGGTTCCATTGTTTCAATTATGGTGTTTAATGAACTGACTGTTGAAGTTAGCGGAATTGTGTCGGTAACGATGGTTAAAAATGTATCATCATCAGTTAGAGAATCATCATCGGTTGTATAGGTTACGAGACCGGCCCGATTGTTAAAGTTGGCATTGTAGATATCCTGATTAACGGTCAGCAGTGCATTTTTAACGACATCCATTTTAATTGTGCCACCTGGGAATTCCCAAGCCATGCTGCCAGATTTGTCAATGACATACAAGAAGTCAACGGCCGTTTCGCAGTGATTTGGACTTTTGGTTGCTGCTGTCGTTGTTGCAATCGTAGTGGTTTCAGTTGCTGTTGGTGTTAGTGTTGAGGCTAATGCTGGACTTATAGCAGCAGGATTAGCCTCCTTCATTATAAGCGGAAAATACGCATCATGATTCGCAGATTGGTTGGTTTTATTACTGGCGTGTGCTCGATATCCGATTCCCCCCAATATGCTAATGATTATTAAAGTGATGACAGCAAATTGCTTGCTAATATTTGAGAACTGCTTCACAGTTGTATCCCCCTTTCTTGTTTGCTTGTTTGTTAAAATGAGAAATTGGTCCCAAATTTGATTGAAAACGAACCTTGAAGTAATTTTCCATTACTATCTTTCTATTGCGCTTTCAATTGATAATTTTTTCACAAGGTGCTAAATGATGAACTTTCGACAAACTATGGGTTTGTGGCGGTCTTTGTTGATGTATTATGGTATTCTGGGGCGGCAGCGGCGGATGCGCCAATTTTATGGGCAATTTATGCAGCCAGGTGATATTTGTTTTGATATTGGGGCACATGTGGGTAATCGGTTGTTGGCCTGGTCCCGACTGGATGTGCAAATTGTGGCGGTGGAACCGCAGCCACATTTAATGTCGTTTTTGCGACGCTGGTACGGCCGTTTTCCTCAAATCACGCTTATTGACCACGCCCTTGCCGCCTCGCCGGGCACCCAAACCTTGCACATCAGCAACCGCCATCCTACCGTTACTACCATGTCAGATGAGTGGATAACGGCCGTTCAGCAAGACGCATCATTTGCCAGGGTTGATTGGGATACGGCCGTTTCTGTTCCTGTCACCACCTTAGATGCCCTCATTGCCGAATATGGCTTGCCCGCTTTTTGCAAAATTGACGTGGAAGGGTATGAGCTTGAAGTGCTGCGCGGTTTGTCACAGCCGATAACGGCCGTTTCCTTCGAATACATTCCCGCCGCCATCGACATTGCCATTGGCTGTGTTGCACAATTGGCACAATTGGGTCAATATGAATTTAATTGGTCCATTGGCGAGTCGCATCGTTGGCAATTCAAGTGTTGGCTGTCGGTGGAGGGGATAACGGCCGTTTTACGTACCCTAACTCCCCATGATGGCAGCGGCGATGTCTATGCGCGCTTGCCCCCTAAGCCAACAGCTCTTTCGGAGTAACTTCGCGGCGATGGTGGTGGTAAAAATACATGAGTCCGATGGCGGCGGTGGTGCCGACAGCAGCGGATACAAGCCAGGGTAGCGCTGGAAAGTTCAAATTTGATGCCACATCGATCATTGAGCCACCCATAACCTGCCCTATGCCGCCACCAAATGCAATTGCCAGCGAATCGACGCCAAAATATGCACCGCGTGCGCGTGGATTTGCCATCGTTGCCGCCACCGTTTGCGCATTAGGTGTAGCCAAAACTGTTCCCAAAGCAAAAAAGAAGATCGAGATGTAAAGTTGCCATATTCCGTTTACGATTGCGACTGAACCTAAACCGATTGCCATCGACATGATGCCCACAATTAATGTTGGCAGCGGTAAAAGAAACTTGTTTGCTAATTTTAATGCCGGTATTTGTAGCAAGATGGCCAACAGTGCATTTACTGTGAGCATGATACTGACACTGCTAATATCGCCTGTGAGGGCTATTGCTTTTAGGGGTAGTGCAATTGAGATTTGTACCCACATAAACCAAAATCCCATCATGAGCGCAGTGTAGGTGAGGAATGTCCGATCATGGAATGCCATGGAGAGGCTTTTGCTGGCTGATTGTTTGTCTGTGGAAACATTGATATTGGGTAAACCAATGAGTGCTACAATAAATGCAAGCAGGAAAAATCCTGCTGCTGCCACACCCACAGTTTTAAAATTGAGACCAATGAGCAATGCCCCAATCATCGGACCTACAGAACGGGCTATGTTTCGCGATATGCCAACTTTTGCGTATACATCTGGCAGTAAAGGTTCAGGTGTAATAGCAGCGATCATTGCTTTAATTGGCGCTCCCATGAGCGAGCCTGCCAAAGCTGCTACGACACTAGAAATTAGTAGGCCAGTTGGGGTTGTCGCATAGCCAATCATGACAAAGCTGATGGCACGAGTAAAGAGACCAATTACAATCAACTGTTTGGCACCAAATCGGTCGGCTAACGCGCCACCGAAAACAGTGAGTCCTTGCTGCATAAATTGGCGCACGGCTAACACAATGCCGACGAACGCAGCCGCCCAGCCTAAATTATCTACAAAATGGACAGAAAGCAGAGGAATCAACAAGAAAAATCCGGCGTTCATCAAGAATAAGAGAATTATTGCTGTAAATATCGCGCGGCGTTGAGTCTTGGGGAGTGTCATAATCGTTTGTTGTCTCATTTTGTACCTCGGTCTAACAACATCCTTCGCATATCCAGGACCAATTTGACATCATCAAATTTCCCGTTTTTGGCAGGTAAATGTATTTATCCGAACCTTCAGTTCATAGCTACTGTCAAGTTTTGGGTTAAAGAAGCTTTGGCAATAGGTTGCGAGGTGATGTTTGTTTGTATGGTGGAACATGGTAAAACGGCCGTTTCTCAAAATCAAGCAACCGTGATAATGACTATAACTTCATAGAAATTTTCTATACTGTATGGATTATGTAAGAAGGTGATAAAAATACGGTTGACAAGTTGCAGAAAACCGTTCCTAAAAGTAAAATTAACCTAGGTTAAAAAATAATATAACGACTGTTCAGTAAAGTGTAGGCGG
>QQUD01000136.1 GCA_008501785.1 Chloroflexota bacterium | reverse complement strand
AAGAAGTGGTAAAAAGTTTCCTAAAGAAGTGTGATGAGGGTGTGCATTATCCGATGAAATCGGTCGGCCCTAATTCCGAGTCAGCCCTGGAGACAACGGGAACAATTTTATCTTCTGTTCAGCCCCAAAGCCGAATCCATTTATTGGAAACTTGTGAGGGGAATGTCCAGCTTAGTTATTACGACGACCGTGGAAAGCTATGTCAATGGCATTTTGATGCAGTGGCTGATAGTAAGAATATAAAATTTCAAGAGTGGATCCCATCTAAATTGCGTTCATGTCTGAATCTTGAAGGTGAAAATGACATCATTCAATTAAACAAGCCCATCGTTCTCGATAACGAGTGGTCAATTGAAGCCTGGTTTTACTACCCACTCCCAATAACTGAAGAATGGAATTCGTTGACGCGTGGATCAAATTTTAACATCGTAGCCCATAAAAAGAATCACATTGTACAATTAGGAATATATATAGATGGAAAATTCAGCCCCATTTGCCGAATAGACCACTTATCAACAGGTTGGCATCATTTGGCTATTGTTGCCTCAATAAAAAGTGCTGACGAGGAGAATGATGAAGAGGAGCCAAAAAAATTCAATTTTACTATTAATGGAGAAAATTTAGAAGTCACATCTCAATCTGAGAGAAAAATAAATACTGATGAACCTGATAAGCCTATTGAAAATGTAAAAAACCTAGAGGTTACCGTCACAGGGAGAAATTTATCGGATCAAAGGGATGAAAACAAGGACAGCGTTAATATAAAAATCACTGGGGATAATTTAACGTTGACTAGTGGAGAAAATACGCCAGAGCTTGATCTTCCAGAAGGAGAGTCTAACTTTGAAGTTGATTTTTATGGTGATAACCTGAGGCCGCATTTTTCAAAGGTAAGAGAAGGCAACTATGAAGAGCCTCTAGCAGATCCAAAAGATTATGAATGCCGTATAGATTTTTATATTGATGGTGGTCAAGAAGGATCAATAACGAGCCCAAATGCTACAGGAACAATTTTATATCTAGGTAACAAGGCTAATATGGGAAACCATCAATTTGGAAAACTCGCGGAAGTGCGTATATGGGAGTGTTCTTTAAAAGGACAAGAGATTCAAACAAATAGTAAAATACTTTTAACCGGAAATGAACCCGGTTTATTAGCTTACTATCCAATGAGAGAGGGTTCGGGCACTGTAATTAGAAATTTTACAGGGAAAGAGCCTGACGGTAAGTGTATGGATACGACTTGGTGGTTATGTTCTGAAATGAGCACAACTTCGCCTGAATCGCACGATGCAGTTATTGCTGCTGAATATTGTACGGTTGGATTAGATCCTAAAACTCAAGAGCGTTCAGCTATGATGCGTCGATTATTTGCAATGCCTACATCAGATGGTGTGCAAATGTATTCGGACAAGCGTATTGAGCAGCTTGAACTGAAATGGATTGGGAACGGGCAGTTTGCACCTACGTTGGTTGGTTTTATTGAAGGCCCGCCACCAATTCCCAGTGAAAACCTCACATATTCAGATGATTATAATGGTGCTACATCGGTTGAGCTAGCTTTATCAGATGATGTGCAATTTAACTGGAATCGCACACAAGATGTTGGTTTAGGAGCTAGTATTGATTTGTTTATCGGAGCTGAAGCTGAAGCTCAAGCTGGAGCGTCATTTGGTGTAACTACCACGACAAAAATTCTAGATGTTAAACACGGCTTAAAGGCATACTTTGATTCCAATTATCAATGGCAAAATGAAAGCAGTATAAATTCAGGCCACTCTTCACAGATGGCAGATAGATTAGAGTTACGTGGTACACAGGAGTGCGGGGCAAACTTCCCACATCTTGGAAGGCGCTTCATTCCGAAAAATGTTGGTTATGCGCTTGTTGTATCCTCGCTAGCTGATATCTTTATTACTCGACTGCAACGTACTAAGCGCATGATTGGTTATCAGGTAATACCTGTTGAGGGAATCCCGCCAGATATCAACACAATCACTTTCTTAATTAATCCTGCTTATACCATGAGCGGTAGTTTAGATGGTTTGACAGGCAGTCGAGCAACTAGTCAAAGATTCTATAAACATGTGCCAAAAATGCGTGCTAAATATGGTTCTCTTTATCCTGCTAGCTATTACGATCCTCAATTTGCTTATTTGTTAAAGCTGCAGATTGAACAGGAAGATAGAGATAGGGAGGCCTATTTTGCACAATTCAATGCAGGTTTATTAGATGAATCATCGCTAAATCGAGAAATAAATAAGGGGGAAGACCCAAATGAAGATGACGGAGAGGGGCTTAAGAGTGAAGCTGGAGTGCGTAGTGACATCATTATGCAAAATGTGAATGATCAAGAATCACGCATTCATGCTCTTGACAGCTTTGCCAAATGGCAAAAGAAAATGGAGGATATTTTTCTCAAAGCTGGCAAGAGGAATATTGCTAACACGTACGTTTGGGATGCTGATGGTGGGTTAAGAAGGGAGATACAAAGCTTTGCAAATAGTGCTGAACATACAATTGGTGGGTCATTTTCCTTGAATGCTGGCGTAGGTGTTGATGCGAAATTTGGATTATTAGGTTTTGCTACAGAGTTAACGGCATTGGCAACCGTTAATATGACGCAGACGATGAGCAAAAGCGAAGCTAGAAGTCGTGGCATTGAGCTAGATGTCGATTTAAGTGGTGTTGAAGCCAGAGGTATTACAGATTACAACGATTACCCCATTATGCCTGGTGAAAAAGTAGACAGATATCGTTTTATGAGTTTTTATCTTGAAGGCAAAACGGATCATTTCAAAGATTTCTTCGATCATGTGGTTGATCCTGAATGGCTAGCAAGCAATGATGAAGAGGCACGTGCCTTGAGACAAGTTCAGAGCGGTTCACCAAACAAGACATGGCGCGTGCTGCATCGTGTGACATATGTAGAAAGACCAGCTTTGATGGACTTTGGACGTGATTTACGATCATATGGCACTAACGGAAATGATGAGTCTGATACGACGCAGGCATTAGAGTCTTTGCAAAAAACTGTTTCGAAATTGCAAGCAGAGAATGATTTATTGCTTGATAAGGTGGATCGAATCTTAAAGGTTTTGGCTACTGAGAGCACCTGATACTGTGAACAAAATTGTTTAATAATGTGCAAAGGTGGGAAGGTTTTCCTTTCCACCTATATTTGTTTAATTTTGAGTGCGAAACTGTTTTTTTGATTGAGGTAAGCAGGCGGAGTTCTTAATCTCGTGTTTGTTATTGCGTAGAGGGAGTGGAAATCATAATGACTTGGAGTAAGTTTCGACAACTAATCTCCCAACATTTTAATACGGAAGAACTGCGTGTCTTGTGCTTCGATATGGGTATTGATTATGACAATTTGCTGGGGAAAGGTAAAGACCTCAAGGTAGCGGAGCTTATTGATCATTTACGATCTCGTAAAAGAATTCCTGAGTTAGTTGATGTCTTGAATACGGTTCGCCCTCCCATTCATTGGGAGGAGATTTTGCCAGAGTGGAAATCAAATAACAGCGATAATGAGACAAGCGAAACAACTGTACTCAACAATAGAACAGTTGTTTCAACTGTCCCACTCTGGTTACTTGTTCTGGGAACTGTTTTGGGCATTATTGTTCTAATTAGTGCAGGAACCCTCTTATTTACACAACGGGGAATCTCAGATGGATCCTCTGAAGTTGTGATGCCGCCTGTTGAAGAGACAAAGTCTATACCTACGGATGTTTTACCTACAGAAACAGCAACCGCAACATTCACGCCTGAAAGTTTGCCCACAAATACGATTGTGCCTACTAAAAGTATAACATCTACACCTAGGCCAACAGTGTCCGCAACACCAATCCTCTTAGAACCTGTCGCTGCAGATGAATATATAGTTTTAGTTGCTCAATTTGAACATCTCGATGGACCGGTACAGGACACTGCACGTTTTTTCGCAGATGATCTCCGTCAACAATTGGAAGTGACCATACCCAATTCTCGTATTCAGATACGCGAATATGATGATATTATCACGACAAAACAGGAAGCTTCGGTGCTTGCTGACCAGTTTGGGGCAGATATTATTATCTGGGGCAAAGATAATGCGGAAGATGCCCATATTAATCTACAAATTGGGTCATTGACGGGGTCCTCTGCGGCGGTTTTTGATCGAGATGAAGTTGCCCGAGTGATGGATGTACGCACTACCATACTCACCAATGAACGGGAAAAATCATTGGCTATCCCAGTTGTTTTTATGCTTACGATGATGGCGGTCGCCGAAAACGACACACCAGAAATGATTCGCTTGCTCACAATGACAGACTTTTTACCACAGGAACCGCTTGAGTTTGCAGGTAATAGTATGGCGGCTCATTATCATCGCGGGCTGTTCCACTTTATTGAAAATCCTGAACTAGCTTTGCCAGAAATGGATGCGGCTTTGCTGATTGAACAAAACCCCTTGTTATATATGGGGCGAGGCATTGTTCATGCAAAGCTGGGTGATATGTTTTCAGCATTAAATGATTGGTCTTCTGCGGCAAAGCTGGGTCCTGAGGATTGGATTATGCCTCAATCTGGGATTAGCTTTGGGGCTAGTATGATTGGTGATTTTGAAACGGCAGTAGAGTATGCAAATTATGTTGTTGCGCACCAAGAGGAAAATGATTGGTACGGACATTATCTCAGTGGCGTAGCTAATTATTTGTCTGGTGAGTACGAATTGGCAGCAGATGCATTTCAACAGTCTATTGAAAGAGAGCCTACACTCAATTGGCCTTATACGTTCGCCATTATGGCCACTCTGCGTCAAGGAAATATTGATCAAGCAAGATTGTTATCGGATACCGTTTTGCAAAAATTCCCAGATCCGATGTTAGGAATTCGTATTTTACAGTTTGTTTTTGGCGATAGTGCCATCATTGGTCGCTCAATTGCTGCTACTTCAAACTTGATTTTGGGTCAATACGCAGATGCGTTGGCAAATGCAGAAAGCGTGCTGGACATTAATAGCGATATTCCTGATATGTATCTAGTCAAAGGGTTTGCTCAGTGCAATTTTGGGAATTATGTTGAAGCTGAAGCTGCATACACTCAAGGATTGCAAATTGATTCCAATTATAATTTGCTATATTTGCTGAGGGCAGAAGTTTTTCAAAGGCAAGGGATGAATGAAGCTGCTCTAGCCGATATTCAAACAATTATGAGTGGTTCTGATGCAATTGCTTTTGCAAGTTTGCTGACAGATTTGACATCAGGAGATATTACCTGCGAATCATTTTGGTCAAAGTAAAATGATCAAAATGATTTCCCTCAATTATTAGTGTTTAACTATTTTTCCAAGGTGCACATAATTGGACATTAGGTAAAATCTTTCTCACCCGCTTCAATGGGCACACTCAGCCAGTTCTCGCGTGGCGGGAGCGGGCAACTGTAAGTTGAACTATAGGCACAGTACGGATTATATGCGTAGTTGAAGTCAATTTTAAATTGATTGTCGGCAAGCTGCTGCAATGCGGGCCGATGATTATCCAAGTAACGACCCGCGCCGTAGGTTTCCTTGCCGCTGGTGGCGTCGCGGAAGGGGAGGAAGAAGTCGTGGCCGTACAGGTCGCTGTAGATGGTTAGTTGGGCTGGTTGATCGTTGACTGTGAAATAGATGATGCCGTAGCGGCGATACGGCCGTTTATCTCCCGTACTTGTTTCCATTGTTACCATTGGCTCAGTGCTGGGCAGCAGCTCCACATCAACCACCATATCCAAGGCCTCATTTTCATCGTAATAAAATAAGCCATTAAAGTAATCACGCTGTTTCAGATCAAGGGGGG
>QQUD01000590.1 GCA_008501785.1 Chloroflexota bacterium | reverse complement strand
TGGTGCGGTTGGTTTTGTGGGATTTGACGTGCAGTCGAACTCGTTTGTTTTGCTGCCTGAAGGGGCTGATTGGCAGCGTATTGCGGCGTTTGCCGCCTATTCTGGTGCAGGTGGCGTGGTTAATTTGATGGTGTCGAACTGGACGCGAGATAAGGGGTATGGCATGGGTAAGATTACCGGCTACATTCCAGCAGCTGCCAGCGGCGCACATCCTCGATTGGCTCATGTGGGCAGTATATTTACCATCACGCCTGAGAATCTTGCCAAATGGCGCGGCTGGTGGCGGATTGTGCAAATTGATCAGTATCTTATTTTTTTCTTGGGGGCACTGGTGGGGATGGGTTTACCGGCGGTGTTGTATGTGAGTTTTGTTGATGGGGAAACGGCCGTTCCCGGCCTATCCGTTATGGCCGAACTTGGAACCGCAATGGCAGCGCGTGGAGGTGTTGCTTTTACTTTTATGGCTGCACTGCTGGGTGCGTGGATTTTATTCAAAACTCAGCTTGTGATTTTGGAAGGAACGGTACGGGCCATTGCCGATTTGCTTTGGAGCAGCAGCCACCGCATTCGACATTGGCGTGGAGGTGATGTGCGCGCCATTTACTACACGGTTTTAGCTATCGCGGTGGTTTGGGGCATGGTGGCCTTACGTATTTCGCAGCCGATTATCTTGCTGCAAGTTGGGGCAAACATGGCCGGGGTTGTGCTTGTGATTAGCTCGATTCATATTCTTTATGTAAACACCACCTTTTTACCACCTGAACTGCAACCTCCTTTGTGGAGACGTGTGGCACTGATTGCGACGGCGCTTTTTTACGGTTCATTTGTTTATCTTTGGTTAATGGGTGGTTTGCTACCCAACCCAGACACAGGATTTCTTTTCAACATTCCCCAATATTTTAGCGGTAGGTGAGCGGCAAATACTTCCAATAGTCTGATGACTTGCTAGACATTTCACCCGAAGAAAGTTCTTTCTTCTGGGTCTTCAGGAATTCAGGGGGAGTGGGGACTTTAGCCGGAACGGATACACGAGACCCGGCTAAAGCCAAGACTCCAAACCCCGCGAAATCCCAAAGAGCCTTTCTTCTTAGTTTGTGCTGCTTGTTTTTGAGAGGATTGTGTATGAAAGCTAAAATTGATTTGTTGAATTCAGCTAGTTTTCAGGCTGGTATCAACCAGTGTATTCATTGTGGCATGTGTTTGGAAGCTTGCCCTACTTATGCAGTGTTTGGCACGGAAATGGATAGCCCTCGTGGGCGCATTGTGCTGATGAAGGCGGCGGCGGAAGGGCGCATTGAACCGGCGGCATTGAATGGCGCATTTTCACAACATTTGACGCGCTGTCTTGCCTGCCGTTCCTGCGAAACAGCTTGTCCATCGGGCGTACCGTATGGGTCGCTGGTGGAAACAGCCCGCATTATGGTTGAGCAGCAGCGCACCCCAGGAAGGTTGGAACGGTTGCTGCGGTGGTTGGGGCTGCGTGAAGCGTTGCCTCATTTGGGAAGGTTGAAATGGATCGCGCGATTTTCCTGGGTTTATCAGGTAATTGGCTTGCAAAGCCTGGTGCGTTGGCTTGATTTTTTGCCCGGTTCGCTGAAAACGGCCGAATCAATTTTGCCTCCTATGACGTTGAAATATCAAAATTTGAAACAAACGGCACTCGCAGTTGGCGAGAAACGGGGGCGTGTTGCTTTTTTTACGGGCTGTGTGCAGGAGGCGTTTTTGTCGCCGGTGAATCAGGCGACGGTGCGTGTATTGCAGCAGAATGGGTTTGAGGTTCATTTTGTGCCGCAGCAAAGCTGCTGTGGGGCTTCGCAGCTTCATGCGGGGGATGTTGAGTTTGCACTGGCGTTGGCACGGCAAAATATTGATGCATTTTTAGGGGGGGCGTATACGGCCGTTATCAACAACGCTGGCGGCTGCGGCCTCTCTCTCAAAGAATACCCACATCTGCTAAAAGATGATCCCGTTTATGCCGAACGCGCCTGCAGATTTGCCGAATTGGTGAAAGATGTGAGCGAGTTCCTGGCCGAAAATCTGCATGTATCGCCATCTATCGCCATGCCGAAACGTGTGGCGTATGTTGATTCGTGCCATTTGCGGCATGGGCAAAAGGTGGTTGAAGCACCACGCCAATTGCTACAAGCCATTCCAGACTTACAGTTTGTTGAATTGCAATATCCAGACCAGTGTTGTGGCAGTGCTGGTATTTATAACATTGTGCAGGCGGAAACGGCCGTTCACGTTCTCAACGCCAAAATTGCAGACATCACCCGCGCCAATGTGGACATTATTGCCGTTTCCAATACTGGCTGCCATATGCAGTTGATTGCTGGCGTGCGTCAGGCGGGATTGCCAGCTAAGGTGATGCATGTTGTTGAATTGTTAGATATGGCTTACTTGTCATTCTGAAAGTCTGAATTTGCTTTTTAAAAAAATATGGTTCTTTAGGATTTCGTGGTGTTTGGAGTGGAGGCTTTAGCCGGTTCTCACGAGACCATTCCGGCTAAAGCCTCCACTCCTCCTGAATTCCTGAAGACCTGAAAATATTACCGGTACGGTAGGGTCGGGATAGGTGGGCCATCATTTGGTCTAAACGAATGATCTTTTCTCCCGCCTATCTCGCCCGGTTACTTACCTGTTCGGGCGAGATGGCGCGGAGACAAGGTGATTTGTTTTGATAAGGTAACTCCGCGCCATCCCGCCCCTACAAAAGCGTGTTTTGCTTTCAATATATCGTTTATGGTGACATCTTATGAAAAATGATCAAGCATTTATCCAATTACAGCAGCAGTTGCCATCGGCTGAAATAATCACTGACCCTATTTTGCTCATCACCTATGAAAATGATGCGAGTTTGGATTATGGTCAGCCGGATGGGGTTGTAATTCCAAGATCGGCGGCTGATGTTGCCAAGATTGTGGACTGGGCCAATGAGTTTGACATGCCCATTGTTGCACGAGGGGCCGGAACAGGTTTGTCTGGAGGTGCTGTGGCACATGGCGGCGGCATTATCCTTAACTTTGCACTAATGCGGCAGATGCTTGACTATGATGCAGAGGGGCGCTCAGTTGTGGTTGAGCCGGGAATGGTGAATCAACAGTTGGGGATGATCATTGACCCAGACGGATTGGTTTTTCCACCGGACCCTTCCAGCGGACGTGTATCGACGATTGGGGGGAATATTGCAGAAAATGCTGGTGGACCGCACTGCTTCAAATATGGGGTAACGACGAATTATGTGATGGGCTTGCAGATGGTGGCGGCAAACGGCCGTATTCTCCAATTAGGCGGTCAGGCATTCGATTATCCTGAGTATGATTTTGTGGGGCTGTTGACTGGCAGTGAAGGGACGCTGGGGGTGATTACGGCTGCATCGTTGCGACTGCTGCGTCAATCACCGGGGGTGAAGACGTTAACGGCCGTATTTGAAACATTGGCGCAGGCGGGAACGGCCGTTTCTGCGATCATCGCCGCTGGTTTGACGCCTGCTTCAATGGAAATGATGGATCAACAAATCATTCAGATTGTTGAAGATTACGTCCGGGCTGGATTGCCAACCGATGCTGGAGCCATGCTGATTCTTGATGTGGATGGCTATGAAGATAGTTTAACAATCCAAATGCAAGAAATTGTCTCCATTTTGAAACTGCACGAAGCAGGCGGCCTACACGTCGCTGAAACTGAGCGCGAACGTGAACAGCTTTGGTACGCACGCAAAAGCGCAGCCGGGGCTATGTCGCGCTTGGCACCAGCCTTTTATCTGGTTGATGGCGTGGTGCCACGCAGTAAGTTGAGCGCTGCGCTCACCCAAATCAATCAAATATGTGAACAAAACAACCTGCATGTTGGTCATGTTTTTCATGCGGGAGATGGCAATCTACATCCGCTGATTCTGATTGATGATCCGAAAGACAAGGAGTTGATAGAACGGGTGGTAGCAACTGGTGGCGAAGTTATGAAGTTGTGCGTGTCGATGGGGGGCAGCATCACGGGCGAACATGGTGTCGGCCTGGAGAAAAAAGCATACATGCCGCTCATGTTTTCGCCTAACGAATTATGTGCCATGCGTGAAGTCAAGGAATTGTTTGATCCCTATTATCGGCTGAATCCTGGGAAAATCTTTCCGAAAAATCCGACAACGAATGAACAACCTGTGGTTCCAGCACCCACAAACGATCCAGTTCCAACCTTTTTTGCACCTGAGTCAACAGAGGAGTTAGCATCAGCACTCGTGGCGCTTGGCAATCGTAGTCAGGTTCCGTCCGTTGGAATTTATGGAGGAAAGCTGGGTGTGGGAGAGAAACGGCCGTTTGACATCACCCTCTCACTCCAAAATCTACGCGGCATCAAATCCTATGCACCAGATGATATGTATGTGACGGTTGGGGCTGGCACACCACTGGTTGAATTGCAGGCTGAATTGGCAAAGGATCAGCTATGGGTGCCGCTGGCTTCGCCGTGGCCGGAAGCGACGATTGGGGGGATTGTGTCCACGAATTTCAACGCTCCGCTGCGGATGCGGTACGGGGCGATTCGGGATTTGGTGTTGATGGTGGAGGTGGTGTTGGGAAACGGCCGTGTCATGCAAGCTGGTCGCCCCGTTGTCAAAAACGCCGCCGGATACGACCTGCGCAAGCTGTTCATCGGCGCATACGGAACCCTGGGCGTGATCACCGAAATCACCTTAAAGCTCCTCCCCAAACCACGCAAACGCACCACATTGATGGTTCCATACAATCAATTATCCCAAGGTGTCAAATGGGCGATGCTGCTTTCTCAAAACAACCTCATCGCCTCAAGCATTGTGCTTTGCTCACAATGTCGCACACCGGGGAATGCGTATTCAAACATATTGCTCTACACCGTAGAAGGCATTGAAGAAGACGTCAATGCAGAAATAAACGCTGCTTGTGATGAACTGAAAAATGCTGGTGCTGTCCAAATCATGCAAACAGATTCACCACGAGGGACGTACCTGTGGACAGAATGGCTGCATCAAGCATCTGCTGAATCAGGCGTTTTACGAGCCGCTGTTCCCCCGCAAGCCATGCCGCAACTCATAAATAATTTAGGTTTGGCACAACACCCAACCAACTATTTGATAGACATCGTACACGGGTTCCTCTACATGAAGGGAATAGAGCAATTAAAAACATTGCATAAAACTACCCAATCGTTAAGCGGTTATGCCATGATTGCTGCTTCTCCCCCTAATTCATTAGCCAACCAATGGGAGCACACTCCAGACAGTCTCGCATTGATGCACGGTTTAAAGTCTCGTTGGGACCCGACTGGACTATTGAACCCAAAACAATTCCTCGTTTAACATCCCATCCCTATTTTGTGAAGAATTTAATGAGTACGGGTACAATGTACCCGTATTTGTTTTATGATGGCAAAAAAATTCCAGTAAGTCAAAAAGTAACAAGTCGAGTTGGCAGAAAAGAGAAAGAGCCTAATTTATGACGGTAATCAAAAAAACCTTCAAGCATCAATTGCAAGCATTTGTACAAACACTCCAGTCTAATATTTCTACAGATGATGGTCAGTGGACAGTAAAAGGTTTTATTGATGTATACAAAAACATTTACACGATTTCGTCTGACACAAAAATTGTTTCAAAGATTTTAGAAATTCATCTTTTTCCCAAAATTCTTGACTTTGCTGAACAATATGGATATGCAATTGTATTACCAGAGCATCAAAACTATTATCCAGATTTATCTTTTGTTAGTCTTGAAGATGAACGTGTCAAATTTGCTGTTGATATAAAAACAACGTATAAGCTGCCAAATTATCCAGGCTTTTGTAGTGGTTTCACATTAGGTTC
>QQUD01000240.1 GCA_008501785.1 Chloroflexota bacterium | reverse complement strand
AGTGAGGCGGCGACGTTGTTTGGGTATGAAAAGGCCGTTTAGGTGGGTGAGAATGGTCCAATCTTGAAAATTGGACCATTCTGGAAGATATTCCCACGGATGGGAGATACCTCGGACGGTGGGATAAAGGGGGAGCGATTACCCTTCATTTCGGATATTTCGGATGAGGGCAGGCGCTCGGTCAGGATTTAATTCCTCAAATGAGTCGCTGATGCCAGTGGCCAGATCGGAAACACGACGTTGGTATTTGAAGGTGACACCACCAAAGTACAGCCCTGTCCAGCCAGCCTCGTCGCGGGCGGGTCTTGTACCCGCCCCTACCATTGGCAATTTTCCGCAAAATCCCAAAGAGCCACCTTGTTTTTACAACCATAACGTCATACCATATCGCAATTGTTGTCCTGGGAAGATAAGGAAAAGGGAGAGAGTAATATGCAGTTAAGTATCAATCCGTTGGGAGCCAATTTGACATGGGTGTGGGATGTGATTGCCTTAATCATGACTTTTGTGGTGGTGCAGGCATTGGTGTTGGTGAATGGGGTTTTGCAAAAGCGGGAACTGCTGCCCACTTACATTACGCGTAAGATAATCCATATTTTTGCTGCAACTTTGTTTGTAATTTGCTGGCTCCTGTATGCGAACAGCGACAGCAGTCGTTATTTTGCGATGATTGTGCCGTTGGCGTTTATTATTCAGTTTTCTGCAATAGGATTGGGGCTGCGGAAGGATGAGGCGTTTGTCAATTCGATGTCTCGCAGTGGCGATCCGAAAGAGCTGCTGGGTGGCACATTGCATTATGCGATTGTGATGTTTCTTTGTACGATTTTGTTTTTCAATGCAGGTGGTGCGGCTGGCAACGGCAATCCAGCGGCGCTGTACATTTTAGGCGCGTTGGCAGGTGGTGATGGACTGGCAGATATTATTGGGCGTCGTTTTGGTGGGGAAAAGAAGTTTGGCATCGGTGGTGCGCAGAAAACGGTGGCTGGGTCGGTGGGGATGTTTGTTGGCTCGGCCGTTTTGATTTTGATTTTGACGCTGATTTTTGGGATGGGTGTGAATGTGGGGGCGATACTTATTTTGAGTCTGTTTGCGACGATTGTGGAAGCGTTGACGCCGAAGGGGATTGACAATTACACGATTGCGGCGGCCGTTTTTGTGGGCATCTTGATTTTGAGTGCGGTGGCTCCCAATTTGTGGCCGTATGCGCCGTTGTTTACGTTATGAGCCAACATTTAACCATTTTGAAATTGGGTGGGGCGCTGCTGACGGATAAGAAACGGCCGTTTTCCCTCCGTCAATCCACCCTCAATCAAGTCGCACACGAAATTAAAGTGTGCCTGGATGCGGGACTGATTAATCAACTGATTTTGGTGCATGGGGTGGGTTCGTTTGGGCATCCGCCAGTGCTGCAGCACAAACTGCACCAAGGATTTCAATCGCCGGAGCAGTTGATTCACCTGACTGAGACACAAAACAAGGTTTTCCAACTGCGTTTAGCAATTGCGGAGGCGCTGCATCAGGCAGGGATTGCGGTGAGTACGATTTTGCCCAGCTCTTCCATGTCGGCTTCGGGTGCGGTGCTGAAGAACAGCTATCTGGATGCGGTGGCTGGCTTTCTCGATTTGGGGATGGTGCCTTTGCTGGGTGGTGATGTCTTGGTTGATAATCAAATGGGGTTTTGTGTGTATGGTGGTGACAAGATTGGGGTAGATTTAGCGCTGCATTTTGGCGCATCCCATCTTGTTTTTGCGACGGAGGTTGACGGCATTTTCGACAAAGACCCGCATAAACACGAAAGGGCGCAGTTGATTGAAGAGTTGAGCCTGGGAAATATGGCGGCAGCGAATATGAATGGGCAGCAGGTGGATGCGAGTGGGAGTATGGGGGGGAAGTTAACGGCCGTTCTGCCCACCCGTGACGCTATCAATGATGGATTACAGGTACATGTCCTTTCCATGGTCAAACAAGGCAACCTGCTGGCGCTGTTGCAGGGTGAGAGGTCTGTTGGGACGCGGATTGTGATGTAGCCGTGGCAATTTCACCACGGACGGAAATAATAACGGACATTGGGGGAGCCACTTTCTGCACATGATGAAATTGGTGCACCAATGATGGATGGGGAAGAAGAACGGTCTGGAGACCGGCCAGAGCGAATGGAAATATAAAACATGCTAACTGAAAAAACCACGCTGCTGTTCTCTGAGACGAATTAAATCATCAACAGTTTTCCAATTCTCTTTGAACCCCTCAATGTGTTGCACGATGTTGTGTACGAATAATTGGTCCTCATTTCGTGGCGCAAGGCAGTTGGTGACGTGTTTGATTAGCGCTTCGTTTTCTAACTCCCAGACTGCTTGTAAGCAGTTATCGCAAAAGTATGGACCAGGAAGAATTAGATCGCCAGAAAGCAGCGTAAACTGCTGTTGGCATAAACTGCACTTGAATTCTCTCACCGCCATAATGGGCATAACAATTCCTCAAATGGGCTGTTGTTCCTGTTCTTATGTCGCTCCTTCCAATTTGTCTTTGAGAACGGCCATTTGTTTTGTGACTTGTTCGCGCACTTTGGGTTCTCGCGTTTTTTCTAGGGCTTGATTGAGTGTGTCTAGACTGCGTTCGTAGAAGCCGAGATGGGCGTAGCCGTTGGCTAATCTGCGTAAAATGGCGGTGTTGCCGGGGTTGAGACCGGCTGCACGCTGCCAATACATAATGGCAGATGCCCACATGCTGCGTTTTGCCAGCATTTGTCCAATTTTATCGAGCCGCATGGGTTCTTTGATTTTTTCACTGGCTGCTGCAATGCGCCACATTTTTTCTTTTTTGAAGTCGCCAAAGGCCATGAAAACCATGTAGATGTACATGACTTGAATCACAATAAATGGCAGCGCACACACAAAGGAAAGCCAGCCCGGAATATCGGGGCTTGGCACTGGCGTGGGCGCGTTGGCCTGCATGATAGACCCTGCAAATGAGAAACCAATGGAACCGATGATGATAATCACTGCCAGCCAATAGGCCCAGGCCTGTCGGAAATAGAGTGCTGCTGTTAAACCGCCAGAAATGAGCAGGTAAATGCCGCCAAACAGCCAAATTGTTACGGAGGAGGCAATTTGAAATTCCAATGGTAGTTGGGTAAACGTTGCGGAAATTAGAATCAATCCGAATAAGAGGAGTAGATGTCCGACGGAGCGCAGGATGACCCAGATGGTTAGGTAGCGACTGCGGGACGGGTTGACGAGTTCTTTGCCGATTAACGGCCGTTTACAATTTGCACACCTCTTATCGCCACGTTTGATTGGATGGGCACAATAAGCACAAATTTGCTCATTGCTGCTCCACACATCTTGAAATTTTTGCACATGAGGATCGTTAACTTCTGCGGGCGCATTCGACGGGTCGAAGTAAGGTGTTGCCCAGTCCACCTCGATGTCTGGCTCCGGCTCCGACTCCGGTTTTGGTGGGGGCGGTTCGGGGATGGGGTAGCCAAGTTTAGTCAGCCCTTTTTTTGCGGTTGCGTTGTCTGGATTAAGCGTCAGTACATTTTCGAGGCAAACGCGACGCTCTTCTTTTGTTTTAACGGCACCACTTAACCAAAGCCACGCTTTTTCATTTTGTTCATCTTGTTGAACTGCTTGCATCAGCAGTTGGTGTGCTTTGTCCCGTTCGCCTGCTTTCAATGCTTTGGCGCCTGCTTGAATGAGTTGGTTTGTATTTGTCATGTATGCAAAAAAGTTTCACGCTAAGACGCCAAGATTTTTCCTTTGCACCTTTGCGCCTTTGCGTGACATAAGATTGATTTCGATGAAATTGTTTACTTCTTTATTCGTTTTGCTATTTTATGGGCCAGTCGGTTCATCCACCATTCCGATACCATGCGAAATAGAATAATGCCACCTAATACCAGTACCAATCTTGTGAAGAAATCTTCGCGCTGATCGGGGGGTATCATTTCTTCAAACATGTTTTTGGCAACCCCTGCGGCAAATTGCATTTGTGAAGGGGGCGCGACTGGCAAAGCTTCTTGTGCGGCACCATTGGTGGATTGCGTAGATGAGGCCATCATTTTAGCTTGAATTTGTTGGCCCATTCCTTCTAAACTTTGGCGAATGATTGCTTTTGCGGATGTGTCGAGGAGTCGTTGACCGACACTCGCTAAACGTCCACCAACCTGAGCGTCTCCGTCGTAGTGGAGGATGGTGGTCTCGCCGTCTGTTTCCAAATGCAGGCTGCCACTTCCATTGACAAAACCGGGAGCGCCTTTGCCGACGACGCGAATATTGTAGCTGGCTGGGTCAACAATATCAGAGAGAGCTACATCTCCTTTGAATTTACCTTGAACAGGCCCTACTTTTAATTTAAGAATCCCTTGATATTGGTTTTCATCAATCTCATCGAGCTGCTCACAGCCGGGTATCACTCTGCTCAGCATGTCAGGGTCACGCATCACGGACCAAACGACTTCTTGAGGAGCTGCAAATGTATAAGAGCCTTGAACTTTCATGATTTCCTCCTTGAGGAATTGTGATTGCGGGTTTTGACACCAAAGATGCAATGCACTTCTGAAGTGCGTTGCACCTAAAAAGTATGAATGTTGTACCTAATCTATTAAAGTGTGTCAACTGTTTTCAATGGTGTGTTTGAGGCATTTGAAGAATTTGGCGATGAGCGGGGGAACGGCCGTATGCACCAATCGGTCCATCATGCGATTGGGCGTGGTGATTTCAGCTTTGAATGCGAGCGTGGTGATGGCTGTTTCAATTGGGGTGAGGGTAATTGTGGCTTTGGTGTAGATGGGGAGTTGGTTAACGGCCGTTTCGCCTACAATTACCATTGATTTCGACGCGTTTAGCGACTCCCAAATGATGCGGATAGGTATGTTTACTTGAGGTGTGTTGTCCATCCCCCATGAGACCATCAACTGAAAAATTTTATTTTCTTTTACCTCGTGCCAGGTGACCAATCCGGGCATACAGGTACTCATTTGGTGCGGATCAACTAACGCATTCCAGACGTCTGTGACGTGTGCGACAATCTCGGTTGATCCTTCATAACGCATTTTTATAAATAATTGGTTCGTTTTCGGCAGCCCATTCAGGAAACGCTGCTACTGAAGCGGCAATAAACCCATCTGCAATCTCACGAATACGGCTATCCGTAATATTTTTGGCAATGCGATTGACAACACGACGCGGCATCAATCGCATTCCGAGGGGACGGGGTAAATTAGCGTCGAGTATAATTTCATATTCGACACGTGTTTGGTGCTCGTCTAATTCAAAAAACTTAGCACTGAGAGAGAAAATGCCTTGCCCGGTAGTGGTGTTGATGCTTGCCTTTGATTCAACAGGTTGGTATTTGTTTAATGGTTGGAGCAGGAGCGTTTGTTCATCCAGTTCAACAGTACTGTGCAAATCACAAAAGATGCGAATGGCGTATGAGCCTAATTCTAATGTTTTATAAAGCACGCGAATTTGGTTTGGTTCATAAACCTCAACCGGATTGATGTGGGGCATGAATTGGGTGATGCGTTCAAGCTCACTGTAATAAAACAATGCAGTGTTGGTGTCTGCCGGAAAAACAAAGGCACGTTTGATAGAGCCAGTTACTTTAATCATGTGCGAAGTATGTCGTTAACGAAAATAGTCTGCGTGCAAATTTCTATGAGCATAGGCAACAAGCCTTAAGAACCTTGTTACGCTTGCAGCATATTTGATGGAAGTTAAATAAATAATCAGGTAATAGAAAACTACAAAATGTGGCCCTGTCATTCCCGCGCAGGCGGGAATCTACTCGACTACGTCATGGATTCCCGCCTGCGCGGGAATGACAAGTTCCC
>QQUD01000906.1 GCA_008501785.1 Chloroflexota bacterium | reverse complement strand
CCTTGCTCAACCATCACCGTATGATCACCCAGCGGCACTTTCCAATATTCGGCAGGACGCAGCAACACATTGGTTTCCCGGCTAGAAACCGCAAACAAGCCAGTCGCACGAAACTTGACGTGTTCATTTGGTTTAAGCAGGTCGAAGTCGATTGTGGGAGAAACGGCCGTTTTATCTACAACAAACTTGTTGTACCCCGCTTTCGCTGCCCGCCAATAGCTAAACCGAATCCATAAAAACACAAAAAGCGTTAGGAGGAGGAGCCACCAGGGTAAACGCAGAATCCATGCCACAAGCAGAATCAGCAGCAAGCAAAACTGCAACCAGCTACCCAAACTGATCCCTATAAATCGCCTTAATTTGGTGCGAAATGTGAACGCATACATGCGCCCCAGGTATGTTAGATAAAATCGTTGTAGCGAGGATAAATCATGCATTAGAAATCATTTTAAGTGAATAAGTGTTAAGAATCTTCACGTTGAAATACACCTACAAGATGTAGTCGGCGATGCTCCGGCAGTTTTTGTTCAAACCAGCTCGTTATTTTAAACATTGTGGCATTAAAGGCCAGGTAACTTGGGTCTGGAATGGTGCAAATTGTTTTCAGCCGTAAGCCACTTTCTTGGCCAAGCTCATGCAATGTATGCACGTGATTGGCTCGATAGTAGGTGGGGAAGGTGTCGGCGTGAGAACGGCCGTAAAGTTTATCAACCAACGCCCCTTGCAATCGTCCCATTCGACCCAGCAAATTGTTTAAAAGTGCCAGTGGGTGCTGGGCATTCGGCGTGATAAATACAAAAACGCCACCGGGTTTGAGTGTACGGTAAATGGATTGGAAGGTTTGTAACGGCCGTTCCAAATGCTCCAAAACCCAACTGGCAAATACAACATCAAAACATTCCGCTGCAAACGGCAGCGTGTCACTTAAACCAACCGTGCGCGGCATATTCAGTCGATGTTCTGTTAACGAATGCCAATCTGGGTCCACACCAAGCATCTGCGTAACAGGGTGCTCCAATTGCTCTACAAGCCCACCACGACCGCAGCCAATATCTAAAAGCGTTGCATCTACCTCAAGATGGGTACGCACCAGCCTTGCAAACAATTCTGTGGCAGGCTGCCAATCTGGATAGGCCCGCCGATATTGTTCACGCCATTGATTTTGTCTTTCAAGCGATAGCATCCAACATCATTTCCTGTTTTCGAAAAGGGGTATTTTAGGCGGGAGTGGATGGGAGTCGAACCCACCGTCGCTTGCTCCGTGCAACCAACCACCAGTTTTGAAGACTGGGGCACCCACCGGGGCACAACCACTCCCACCATAAGTTTAGCTCAGTTTGAAAAATTTGGGTATCGTGTCCTGAGTCCAGGCAATTCGACCCAGGCTGTGCGTCCCTAGCAATATTGACGTACGATTGAATGATATGATACATTTATCCAATCTTATTCACCAGTACAAATCAGGGAGTTGATCTATTGTGAGCCATATGAAACGGAAATTTGAACGCTATTTAGCGGTTGCTTGTATCGTCGGTACAGTGTTTATAGCTATTGTCGTTGCCAGCCATGCTATTGATTCACAGGAAAGCGGAAATCCCTATCCCTACTCCTATCCCTATCCAAGTGATCCTCTTATTTATTTGCCAGTTATCCATAAAAGCACATCAATCCCAACCCCGACGCCCACCGCCACACCACACCCAAACCTCCACCAACACTAACACCCACCACATCCCCCTTATCCATAGCTAAAGTTACGATGCACTTCTCACAAACAACCTTTAAACAATCTCCTTTGGAAGAAGCGCATCCCATCTCGTTTTTTCAAATTAGACTTGACATTGCGACCACCTTTGGATAGAATTCCTGAGCTTGGTTAAAAAGACAATTCTTTCGCCGGGATAGCTCAGCTGGTAGAGCACTGCACTGAAAATGCAGGTGTCCCCAGTTCAAGTCTGGGTCCTGGCATAAGTCTCAAAAAAGAGACGAAGCAACGATGTATGCGGGCGTAGTTCAGTGGTAGAACGTCTCCTTGCCAAGGAGAAGGCCACGAGTTCGAATCTCGTCGCCCGCTCTTCGAAACGAAACGGCAGGCTTTGAGCCTGCCGGGTCTTTTTATGGCGACGTGGCCAAGTGGTAAGGCAGAGGTCTGCAAAACCTTTATCACCGGTTCGAATCCGGTCGTCGCCTTCAAGCGCAAACCCTTGCTTAATTAATAGCAAGGGTTTTTTGTTTTGATGCCTCAACACAGAAATCCACCCCAAAAAATAGTATAAAAGATGAGAAAGTGGATAACGGCCGTATCACAAAATTCAAATCGCTTGTCACTCAACTAGAGCCTGGGATAATAGAGAAAATGACAAAACAGGCGATTTCATAAACGCGACACACCAATACGAATGAATGCTGATAGCTGATAGCTGATAACTATTGGCTATTTTCACAGGAGAGAGGGCATGCAACCAAGCATCGCCATGCGCGAATATTTAGCAGAAATATATCGACTGCAAGAAGACAACACGCCCACTGTTAGTACAACCAGTCTGGCTGAACGATTAAACGTATCTGCGCCAGCCATACCCCGCATGTTACGCCGATTAAGGAATGCAGGGTATGTCAAGCACGAACCCTATCAAGGATTTAGCTTAACCGATTTAGGACGCGAAGAAGCACTCAGAGAAATTCGACGGCATCGGATTTTAGAAGTTTACCTGGTCAATGTGATGAAGTTCACCTGGGATGAAGCGCACGAACACGCAGAAGACCTTGGAAAAGGACTCAACGATCAAATCGTAAAACGCATGGCTGAAATGACAAACAACCCCACGCGATGCCCACATGGAGAGCCAATTCCAGATAGCGAAGGAAATTTACCTGAGATTATTGACGTTTGCATCATAAACTTGGGAATTGGTTATCGTGGCGTTATCAGCCGCGTCCGTACACATGAACCAGAACGATTGAAATATTTCGCTACACTTGGCTTAGTGCCTGGCGCACCCTTTGAGATAGTTGGACGAGCGCCATTCAATGGACCAATGCGATTGCGAGTCGGACGAGATGATGTTGTGCTTGGGGTAGAATTAACTAAATCACTCTGGGTAACTAAACTAGAAGATAATTAGCCATTCAAAACTTGTGCAGTTAAGGGAATAATCGACGCGTTTTTACTTCTGCTACTGCATCTTCAAGGTAACGGTAAAGTTTTGCCGGACGACCCTCCCCGTCCTTTTTCTTCTGCCCTGTTTCTTCTAAAATAGTCGCTGACAATATTTTGCGACGGAAATTTCGTTTGTCTAAATTCTCCCCAAGAATAATTTCATATGCTTTTTGCAACTCGGTCAAAGTAAAAACATCCGGCAACAATTGAAAACCAACCGACGTATATTCCAATTTATAACGGAGCCGAGTTAATGCATAATTCAATATTTTTTCATGATCAAAAGCAAGATCAGGCAAATCATACATCGAAAACCAGGCTGTATCGACTGTATGTTCTCCAACTTGATGTCGTACAGCACTATCTGGCACCAAAGCAAAATAGGCGACAGTAATAACCCTGGTTCGCGGATCCCTTGTTGGGTTTCCAAACGTATAAAGCTGTTCCATGTACACATCGGTCACACCTGTTTCATCGGCAAGTGCTCTCACAGCAGCATCTTTCAATGATTCATCAATTTCAATAAAAGACCCAGGGATTGCCCACATGCCCACAAAAGGGGCTTGATTGCGCTTAATCAACAACACTTTTAGATCATTATCAACAAGCGAGAATATGACAATATCTACGGTTACTGAAGGCCGATCAAAAATTGTCGGATCGTAATTTTCCGGCACGTCCACTGTAAAACTAGCCTCCGTAATGAAAAAGTCCCGGTTACGAAATAACCGGGAACTATTTTAATTTAGTTCTATTTCAACAACCTTACGATTACTTTCCATCGTATAAATCAAAATTCATTGGTTCTGGTATGGCCAACCCACCCTGATCAATAATTTGCGGTAGACTGACGCTGGTGGTCACAAAATTTGTGTCCTGCACCACATCAAAGGGTGAACGCAATGTCAGATCAATATCTACACCTTGTTCGCGTGCCCATTTAAGCATGAGCGCTTCCTGCGAACTCAGACTCAGGATAAGAATATCAGGTTCAGGCTCAAAACGTTCTGGCAAAGGGGTCGGCGTCGGAATAGGTTGCCCATTGGCTTGTGCCTCAGCAGCGGCTTCTGCTAGAGTTGCCTCACCGTCTTGCTCAATCTTCCGTGGATCTTGCCATTCACCAACCCAAAGAACTTCTGCATTTTGTATTGAAAGTTGTGTCACACGTTTTGGAATAGGACCTTCCTCATATGGACGATCTGAACCAAATGATGTGCCGGGGATAATCGTTGCAACTTGATTAAGTTCGGTAATAAATTCAAGGCGTCCTTCAGTTAGTGGACCAAACAAGAAGCTGAATCCGCTTAACAAGGCATCTTCAAGAACCAAACTGAGTTTATTAGGAAGCGCACTGCGAAATTCAGGATCAATTTCAATAGTACGGAGTGTCATCATCACATCGACTGCATCGCCAGGTCTCATTGATAATGCAACCCCACTTTCTGCAGTAATTGGAAACGCAATGGCAACTTCTCCATTTGGAATATGGAGCGCAAGATCAGAACCAAATGAACCAACATCTGTTGGATCACCATTAACCGCTAACATGGGTCCCAAGATTTCTTGCCCACGAGCAATTTCAACACGAGCAATTTGTCCAGCGACTAACTCGGTCCCGGTAAATGTATAACCGCCTTGTAAAGCAATATTGGTGATGGGTCGCTGTTCAACCTCCAGCAAATCTTCCGTTATTAATTCACCAACAGGGAGCCGAACTTTGGAAATAACGACCGGCTGGAATTGTGGTGGTTCGGGGGTAGGTGATGGAACAGGAATACCTGGCTCAGTGTCACCACCTGGACTCTCTACTGATTCTTCTCCAGATGGGGCTGTCTCACTACTGCCATTTCCACCAGGAAGCACATCGGTAATCGAGCTTCCTGAACGATTGAGGAATATCAAGACACCTGCAAGTGCAAATAATAGTACAACGATAATGATCAAAATGAAGGTTCTTGGCCGCATATCCTATGCCTCTCTTTCAATCCCGTTTATCCTTCCGGTACTGTTTCTGTTGGAGATGGTGTTGCTTCTCCGCCTTCACCAGACCCGCCGTTCTCTGAAGATGAATCACCTGAACTACTGGCTTCTTCTACATCGATGGTGTAATCAAAGTTTGGTGGGACTTCGATATTAAAGAAGTCGAGGAGGAATTGGAAATCAACATTATCAACAGGGAAAAGTTGGTTGTCGCTGGCGCTGCGTAATGCATAATCCATTTCAGCGCCTACTTCAATAGCATGTTTCAAAAATAGCTGCTGTTGAGGCGACAAGGCCACAACAACAATATCCGGTGGCGGAGTCGTTGGGGTTGCTGTTGGTGCTGCTGCTGGTGTTGGGGTTGCCGCACCTTCTTCAAGTGGTTCTGGTGTGGCAGTTGGAATTCTTTGAGATGCAGGTTGCCGGGGCACATAGTTGCCAATCTGAACAACTTTGGCATTTTGTAAAACCATTGTTATGGGAATTGGACGCTGAAACTCTGATGGTTCTAATAAAACCAAATCACCCGTTGCAAGTTCTTCAAATCGACCAAATGGGAAGACCAGGGTGGTCGCCATTTCAAATTGATTAGGTAAATCTTCAACATCTTCTGCTGAAGATGAATCGCCTTCAATATCACTAAAGAATTCATCCACAACAAAGACGGCATCGTTTTCCAGGAAGGTTTGAAATTGTTCATCGATCCGGT
>QQUD01000704.1 GCA_008501785.1 Chloroflexota bacterium | reverse complement strand
TGTGGTTGGGGTGGGGGTGGGGGGTGGGTCAAGTGTTGGCGTTTGGGTGGGGGTGACGAGTGGGTCAAGTGTTGGCGTTTGGGTGGGTGTGATGAGTGGGTTGGGTGTTGATGTTTGGGTTGAAGTGGGTGTGGCCGATGCTGAAGGCTCAGAAGTGGGTGTCTCGGTTGGGTTTGCTGGCGGGGTATCTGTAGGATTGGGGGTGGGTGTATTATTGTTTGAGGTTCCGCAAACATCCAGGTACATGCCAATACTGTCGTTTGCTTCATAGGACAGCTCGCCATCAGATGGAATCACAAATTCCCCAGTTGAAACCATGCCCTCTGCAATTGTGTGGAGTAATGTGCCATTGAGGAAGAATGAGTTAAAACGGCCGTCTACATCATCATCAATTGCCACATAGCGAACAATGCATCCAGCCCTTACCGTGCCAAAAACGGTGTCATTGTGAAAAGCTGCGGGGGGAGCGCTGCCCGTTCCCTGCGAACGCCATACGCGGTCGGTGGCACTTGCTGTATAAGTTGGTCCAGGTTCAAAGGCCAAGGCAAACGGATTGCTGCGCTTAACAATGAAGTCCCAACCCGGATCGTTGGTATAGGTGTTGGCACCTTCACCAAGATAAACAAGTGTTGGTAAATTTGTTATGCCTTGTTTGGGTGTTGTGTATTGAGGTAGTGATCGTGACCAGGCAAAGACAATAAGGAGTAATAAAAGAGCAGAAATATATTTTTTCATATACCTATACAGATAACCAATACTGATAGACACACTGCTGACTGCATAATGCTAACTTTTTATTATTTTACTATATTTTTTATGATAAAGTCCAATAGGCAACATTGACAATAAGAAGTTTTTTGCAAAGATGTGAAACCGTAAAGGAGGAAATTTTTTTCCTGTGCTAAAATTCAGGTGAAGATAGGGAGATGGAAACAACAAAAATATGCCTTTAACACAATTGACCTTCATTTTGATATTGTCAAGCTCATTGTTTTGGCTTGGACTGTATTTGATTGGACGTGACTTTCGCAGCCCGATGTTATGGATGGCGGGGGCAAGTCAACTTTCCTATAGCATTAACCTGGTGCTGAACGTGCTCGATAAATATGCACCCAGTGTTTCTTTGGCGCGAACTCTGGAAAATTGGCAAATTGTATTTACTCTCTTACCAATTTTGTGTTGGATTGGGCTGCTGGTTGCTGTTGCGCCCCGTGAACATGCATGGCGACGTCGGATGCTGCGAAATCGGGCAGTGATGCACCTGTTGATTGTGGGCACGATTTTTTTTGCGGTTGGCATTGCTTTGCTACAACTAGGAATATCTACTCCGGTGCGTTTGGTAGTATGGCAGCTATTGGCTGTTAATTTGTTGGTGTTGGGAACGGCCGTTTCCGCTATCGACGCCACCGAAAAAGGGGAAGCACTTTGGCCACATTACCTGCGCTCATTTGATTACTCATTTTTCACGGCGCTGCTTTTTGGCGGGCAAATTGCGCTGGTGATGCGGTTTGCCACCGGTATTAATTTTGCCATGCTGATTTTGCTTTTTGCCACCATTGGCACAGCCATCATCGTGCAAACATTTTCATCCCGTTTTACGACGTGGGCAGACGAAATCGCCTTTTTTGCGTTTCCTTCGCGGCGACAAGAGCGGGCACTGCTGCGGGCGAGTGCGGATGCTGTGGCTCGTGTTGATGAGGGGGTTGATTTAATAGGCTTGGCATCGGATGAATTTGCCAGGTTGACTCGCAAAGCGTTGAGTGAGATGGGTAACTTGCCGAAATTGGCAGCCAGTCCGTTGACCCAGCTGCCGTTGGTATCTGCGCATTTACACGAACAGGGTATTCAAGCAGATACGTTGGCGAGAGCGACGACATTGAAACAGCTATTGGCTGAGAGTATTGGTCGCTTAAAACCGGATGGCGAACGGCCGTTTGGCACAACCGATGCCTGGCGACACTACAATGCACTCTATTTTCCGTATGTGAAGGGAATACGGCCGTATCGCCGTCATATCGATACCGAGCATTTGGACACACCCTCGCGTGATGCACTCAATTGGTTCCGCACTGAAGTTCCTCTGCGTACTTTGTACAATTGGCAAACTGCTGCCGCTCGCCTCATTGCCCGTGATTTACGGGAGCGGTCGCTGTCGGTGAACGGTAATCGGTGACCGGAGATCGGTGGGCAGTTTAGTCACAATTATTCACCGATTACCGATAACTGATTACCGTTTACTGCCCAAACTGGCATGATTTGGCACAGTTTTTCATAGACCTGGCACTGTGAATGGGCGTAATCTGGAAACAAATAAACGAACTGGAGGTTTTCAGATGCAAACTCAAACGGCTTATCAGGTGAATGCAAAAGAAGGGTTGTTACGCAATACATTGCGAGGAAATGCAATCTTTTCTGTTATCAGCGGATTGTTGTTTACTTTCGCTGCAGGGCAGGTGGCGACATTTACGGGGATTCCATCAACGATTGTGGTGCTTGTCATTGGCATAAGTTTACTCCCATTTGCAATTATTGTTTTTCGCGTAGCAACTAGCTCTCCATTAGACAAAAAAGGTGCAAAAACAATTATTGGGATGGATATTGCCTGGGTGATAGCCAGCTACGTGTTTTTATTTGTAGCCTGGTCGATGTTGACAGTGGGTGGTCGGTGGTTTGTGGCTCTGCAAGGGGAAGCTATTTTCCTCTTTGCACTATTTCAATCGATTGGTCTGCGACGCATTCAGTGATCTAGCGAACGCAGGTGAATAGACGAGGCACTTGAAAAAGCCCGCTGGCAATCAGCGGGCTTTTTCACATTAATGGAACCAAATGTGAATCAGTGGTGTATTGTTAGTAAAAGCAGCCATTCAAAATCTTTTTCAGAGAGGTTCACATTACCGTTACGGAACAATCATTATTAGATTTAGCCAGGGAACAGGACGAAGTTGCCTGGGCACATCTTGTTAGTCAGCATCAGGAGGCGGTTTTCCGGCTGGCTTATCTCATCCTTGGTGATGCTGTTGAGGCTGAAGAAGTGGCGCAGGATGCGTTTGTGCAAGCGTTTTTGTCGTTGGACAAGTTTGATACTGAACGGCCGTTTCGGCCCTGGCTCATGCAAATTGCTCGTAATCGTGCGCGAAATCGGCAGCGCAGTTTGCAGCGTTATGCTGTGGCCATCCGCAATTGGTGGCAGACAAAAAGAATGGATGTCGCACCGGCACCGAATCAAGATGACGCGCAACTGCTGTGGCAAGCCGTGCAGCAACTGCCTGCTGCTGCACAAGAATTGGTGTATGTGCGCTATTTTTTGGGGATGAGTGAAGCAGAAACGGCCGTTACCCTTAACATCGCCGCCGGTACGGTCAAATCACGATCTCATCGCGCCTTAAAGCGATTACGTGGCATTATTCAAACAGATTTTCCAGAATTGGGTGAGCAATGATGAAGAATATGGACGACAACACTTTCAGTCGGTGGGAATCACAGGTGCGGGAAACGGCCGTTCGTTTCACGTATCCTGCCACACCCAATCTGGTTGACAAAAAACCGCAAGCATCTGTGGATTCAAAGTTGCCAATTTGGTTCCATTATCGGCTGGCCTGGGTAGGCATGATTTTGATTCTTATGCTGGCTGGATTGTTTATGGTGCCCCAGGTGAGGGCAGCCGTGCTACGACTGTTGCAAGCTGGCGCAATGACTATTTTTGTTACCGAACCAGCAACAATAGAGGAACTGGGTGAAATGCAATCTACAAATACACAAGCATTTACACCTTATATTTCGGAACTTGGCGATCGGGTTGGCCTGGAAATGGCAAATGCAAGTCTAAAACATCCTGTTCAATTGCCATCTGAGCTGCCGATGGCAAATCAGTTTTATCTCGATAACATGGATAAACCGACAATGTTGGTTTCGCTGTGGCTGGACGAATCGGGTGAAGCGGTGGTCTACAGCTTGTACCAAATTGAAGTGACGAACTTTGCCTCCAAGGGGGCAAACATGGTTTCGCAAACGGCCGTTAATGGTAATGAAGCGTTTTGGATTGAGGGTCCCCATCTGATTCGGTTGGAAGACGGCCGTTTTCAATCCTGGCTGTTTGTGGAAGGCAATGTGCTCATCTGGTGGGAGGATGACCTAACATTTCGTCTTGAAGGTGCCGCGACAATTGAAGAAGCGGTTGCCATTGGTGAATCGTTGCAATCATTTTCTACTCAACAATAAAAACTCAATTTTTCGAACAATAAGGAGATTTTTAATATGAAGCGTAATCGTTTAGTTAAACATGCCTGGTGGTTGTTATTGATCGCACTTTTGGGAGTGGTAGGGCAAACATTTGCAGGAGGATGGTCTGTTGTGACGGTGTCAGCATTGCCTAAATCGGTGGTGGCAGGAGTACCGTTTACGATTCAGTTTGCTGTGAGAGGACATGGACAGCAACTGTTTGGCGGTGTGCCTGCAAGGGTTACGGCCGTTCACACAGCCACACAAGAGAAAATATCGCTGCCTGCCGATGAAGCCTCAACCGTTGGTTACTATGAAGCTGAGGTGGTTTTGCCCACTGCTGGACAATGGCAATGGAAAATAAGCACCTGGAATGTTGATTATCCAATGCCCCCGCTGGCTGTTCAATCGGCGGCGGTAAGCCCCATTTTTAATAATGAGGCGGATGGGATAAATGCCAAATTATTCATATCTCCTATATTTTTGGTAGTAGGCATTGTAGGCACGGTTTTGGCATTCTTTGGCTATTGGCGCAAACGAACATTGATGCGATTGGGATGGGTTATGGGTGCAGTTGGTGTCGTAATTTTGAGTTTTGGTTGGGGATGGCGTGGGTCGGAAACGGCCGTTGCCCAAAACAATTCAATTACACCCGTCCCAGCTATTGCTGCTGAAGGTTTGGGAGAATCTCTTTTTGTCGCCAAAGGATGCATTTCCTGCCATCAACATGATAAAGTGACGATGGCAGATAATCTGGTCAATTTTGGCCCTAACCTCACAAATTATAAAGGACACGCTGATTATTTGACTCAGTGGCTTAACAATCCGGCTGATATTAAACCAGATACACAAATGCCACGTTTAGGCCTGAGTGACGAGGAAATTGCTGTGCTGGTCAGTTTTCTTGGAGAGTAGCCTACAACGGATATCAATAAGGAACGGATAAAATCCGCTTTTTTTAGCTGTCACTCCTTGACGAAATACAAAATCATTACAACCGTTATGCCCAATGTGATAGCAGGAATTATGCCAAGCCCCCAAAGGCCGATTTTGGCATAGGCCAGGGGGCCAGTGAATCCCGCTAGGGTTGATCCGAGCAGCGCTGTGGCAGCAGAGAGGGTCATCATTTTGCCGCGTTGGGTGGGAACCTGTTCGCTCATAACGGCCAGGTTGCTGACGACGGAAAATTCAAAGGCAAAGCGCACAATCAGGAGGCCGATTACGGCCGTTTCTACCCCACTATTCATAAACGGCAGGACGGCAAACCCAATTGTTCCAATGGATGTGCCCCAAAGAACACTGCGCCGCTTACCAAATCGGTCTGTAAACATGCTGACGATGACACTGGCAGACAGGTCTGCAATGCCCAAAATGAGAGCAATTTGTCCTAATTGGGAAGGGGTAAATTGGTAATCATTTTTTAACCAGCTCCCATAGTTGATGAATAAGTGCATTGCCGAAAACATAATGAAGCCTTGGCTGAATAGGGATGCACAGGCAGAACGGCCGTTTTCGCCCAAATCAAAAAACGCTCTGATTTGTGACCAAGAAGGCAGCGACAATTGGGTGGTAAGTTTTGCATCTACATCTCGTTTTCCCTCGGTGGCGGGGAGCCAATTGTACAAAACAGCCGCA
>QQUD01000757.1 GCA_008501785.1 Chloroflexota bacterium | reverse complement strand
CCAGATTTTCGGTCAATTCCGGATCGTCGATGCCAGCCGTTTGCAGGGCGCGCGTGGTGAGCAAATTAGGCAAGAAACGAGACACGATTTGCTCAGTGCATTCGTGTTCATAATGCGCCAGATAGGTCAAGCCATCAGTCATCGCTGCCGCTAACGACGGCGCAACTTCTACCGTAACCTCGCCTTCTGTCACCTCAAAATCAGGAAAGATGGGGAGGCCAATCGATTCCACAACTGCGCCACCTTCCAATATCTGCCCAGATGTACCAACGGTTTCGGGTACTTCGTATTTGTAAACAGGAATGCCCTGCCCCTCCAACGTACCCAGCATCGGACGGCTGGCATCAGCATAGTCGCCGCTGTTCGCACTGAAGACCAAATCGACCCGATCCACATCCTCAGCAACCACTTCCCAGGTGACAACAGCTTGCTGCCGGGGTGGTACGGTGATCGTTTGCGTGGATGGTGATTGGAGAATCACGCCTTCGGCTTGAATGGCAACGGCCGTTTCCAACCCCGCATCCGTATTATTGTGAACGGCCGTTCTCAACTGCACCACATCCCCCACCACAAAAAAGCGGGGCGTCAGTGGACTCACCAGCAGCGGCCTCGTTGAGACGATGTCAGTGGTTGTTTGCCCCACTTTCGTATCCAGCGTAATCGCACGCGCATCCATGCGCCACGTCGTCAGGTTATCCGGCAGCGTCACACTCACAGTCGCTTCACCATCAGCACCCGTTTGCACTTGCGCTTCCCAAAATGCTGTATCTGGGAAATCTTCACGAATGGAGAAAATGCCAAACGTGCCTTGTCCACCCCCACCACCTTTCACTTCATCTTCTAATTCCTGATTGAAAGCAT
Organism: Chloroflexota bacterium; assembly: GCA_008501785.1. The sequence goes on along the minus strand of QQUD01000757.1, from coordinate 4,994 downwards.
CCATGTTCACTGCCAGCAGCGTGGCCGTGTTCACACTCAGCCAGCGCTCCGAGTAAAAGTGGTCCAAAATCGGCCGTTCGGCGCGTTCAGCAATCGACAGCGCCGCCAAATCAGACAGCGAAAGCGAAACCTCAGCATCTACCGGCTGTCCACGATAATCAGTGACGCGCACGGTATAGTTGATCGTGTCGCCCGGACCCGCCGTTGTTTTGTCAGGCGTGACTTCAACGGTTAGCGCCTGCTCTTCGCGGTCTACCGTGAACTGCACCATGCCCAGCTTAAAATCTGGTGCAGGATTGGTTTCATCAACACCTTTGATCACCAGCACCGACACAAACACGTTTGGAGCCATTTCACCCGTGATGGGCAGTCGGTAAATGGTGCTGTTGCTTGTCAATCGAATCACTTCTTGTGATTTAATGTGACCACGCTCAACAGTAACAAGCGCATGTGCTTCACCCTGGAATGGCGAGGCAATCAGCAGTTCAGCGGTATCGCCCGGTTCATACGCCTGCCGGTCGCTAATCAGCTCAAAGCTGTGGTCGTTAACGCGCCGCCAGGAGACGTATTCGCTGCCAGATACCCAAACATAGGTGGATGACGTTGCTGCGCCACCTTGACCATCGTTTGCGGTGACATAAGCGGCATACACGCCACCGTTCGGAGGGATAAAAGTGAAGGTAGAACGGCCGTTTTCATCCGTCACCACCGCAACATCCCCATCAATTTCTATCGGAATTTCTTCCACCGAGGTACGCCAGATTGTGCGCCCGCTGTCGTCTTCTTCCTGCACGCTGTACCAACGGCGCTCAACCACTTCCGTCGTTAGCGTTTGGTTGGCAATCGGTTCACCATCCCAATCAACAGCAATCAAATCAAACGACATCGGTTCGTCTGCTTTACCGACTGATTTAGCAGCCGCAATGCCAGGATAAACGCGGCTCTGATGAACAATTACGGTGGTGCGTCCACTCACCTGATTACCAGCAATGTCGGTCACAGTCGCTTCAATCGTAAAGCGGCGGCTGCCGTCTTCATCGCTGAGGTCGGCAGGCACATCTAGCAAGAATTTGCCTTGGTTGTCGGTACGGCCGTTTCCTTCCGCAATAATTTCAGAAGACTCATAACCATTGTAGTAATAGTAATAACCCAAATCCCGCTCCCGATTTTGGAAGCTGTAACGGCTCAACTTGCCTTCACCTGTAAACGTGTAATCAGCAGACAGCACATGCCAATCCACGTCGCCATTCACCACCGAGCCACCGGAGAAGAATTTTGCATCAATGGTGAGTGGGATGGTTTCACCGGCGGCGATGTCAGAAACGGCCGTTTCCACCTCCACCTGAAACGTCGGCTTGCGATACTCAGCCACATCAAAAAAGCCATTCCCAATGGGCCTACCGCCAACCTGCTGCACGCTAATGTGATACCCACCCAACTGCGCTTCATCATCGAGCAGCAGTTCGCCGCTAAACGAGCCAAATTCAGACATAGGCAACTCTTCTGCATAAACCGTCTCGTCAAAAGAGGCAATCTCCACATAAATCGTTTCGTATTCTGGCAAGCTGTAATCTAAATCGTCGTTGAGGCGCACAATGCCTTTGAAGTAAACGGGCTGGCCAGGTCGATACATCGGCCGATCCGTGAACACATACGTCGTTGGCTCATTTGGCTGCAAATAGTAGTCTGTGTTAATGCCAAAGTCGTAGGGGCTAATGCCCTGGTTCCAACTGCTAATCGCCACGCCAAACAAATCACTGCCAGCTTCACCAGCAACCGCATAATAGCGCGTCTCCCAATAGCGTGTTTCCAAAGCCAGATTATCCCGATAGACGAGACCATCTGCATCGGTCATGGCATCAAACAGCGGCTGGAAATTTGTATCGAAAAACGTGACGGGCACATTTGCCAACGGTTCGCCACTGGTTAAATCAGTCACCCAAATCATCGCTTCCGTTGCCGTCGTTTTCAGCGTCACATTGGCCGTACTCATCACGATTGTTGACGCGCGCAAATGTGGATCAGAATGTTGAATGTCGGGCGAATCCAGTGCGACAAAGTAAAAACCGGGGAGCATGGGGTCATCGTCTTTATTCAATGAAAAACGTTTGTGCCTTGTAAAGTTCAGTTCTGTATCAACAGTGACGGACTGCTGCCACAACCTATATTCCAACCCAGGTGCATAACGCCTCGCATACACGTCGCCATTCATCAAACGTCCAAAATCAATCAATGACAGTTGGTACAAATCGACGTCAAGTTGCTGCACATTACGGTGTGTCACCCACAGCGCATCGGAACCGCCATACCGGTACAGCGCCAAATCATACGGCAAGTTGAGATTAGCAGTTGGGTCGTAGGCAGCGGTTGTGAAGGTGATTGTTTGGCCTTCGTCGATGGTGTTGCCAAACGGATCCGCCATTCCCGGCAAAATGTTTACGGTATAGGTAGTTGATGGCTCAAAGCCGTAAATGCGCAGGCTCCAATCCCAATAGCTGTACCTGCCGTCGGGATCGCCCAGCGGTTCAGGCGTGATGATCACTTTGCCTGCCAAGCTGTCCACATCCATTGGCGAGGCAAATTCTATGCGGAAGGAGCTGTCAAAATAGGTGGGTGTGCTGCCATTCGATGGATCCGTGCGAACAATAGCCGGCATTCTGACGGTGGTAGCTCGCCAGCTAAATGGTGCACGCAATTGACCACCATGCGACGAGAGAGCATTGTCACTTATCCGCAGCACGTATTCGGTTTCGAGTTCGAGTATTTGCGTCGGGGTGATAGTTAGCGTCGTGATGTCGTCGTTCCAGCCGTATTCGAGGGGAACGGCCGTTCCCGCCACCGGACTGAGGGTTACGGCCATTTCCGTACGCCCCGCATCCATCGGCTGATCAAAATAGAGCCGAAACGATTGGTCCAGCGGCAAATTTTCATATTGCGTCCCTGGATTGTAGCTCAGGTCAACCAGCTCCATCACATTAAAGGTTGGCGCTGTAACCGTGAAAGACGATTCAAAATCGGCCGTCAGTTCGGCCCCGGTAACGCTGGCAGCGTTGATCACATCCGCATTGACACGCACATTGTACGTTTGACGACCAATCAGCGCCTCATCGGGCCGAAAAACGTAAACCGATGTGCTGATCCATTCGCCGCTGCCTGCTGGCATAGGCTCGATTTCTAATGGCTGCGGCAAGTTTGCTTGTTCTTCGGCAATGAGCAGCGGCACAACTGGACGATTAAAAATCACTGTAATCGCCGAATCAATAGCGACGTCTTTGGCATCAGGTGGCGGTGAAATTTGGCTGACTGCCAGATTGCCAATCGTGTAAAAGTCGAGGGTGAGTCCTTCGAGGAGAGGTGTGCCAGTGTTGGAAACGGCCGTTTCATCCAACACCGCCTGATACCGGGCATCGGGTTTAAACGTGCCAGATGGTTTAAAGCGCAAAATGCGCGGCTGTGGCCAGCTAGTTTTGCCAGCTACTAGATTACCCTTTTCATCCACGATTTGTAATGCAGCAATCGTTTCGTCTGGGTTCATCGGCTGGTCAAAGTAAATCTCAAACACGCCATCTAGCGCAACCTCAGCTCCGTTTGCTGGATTTTGGCCAATGACTTGTGGTGGCAACGAGATGTCGCTATCCGTGGGAATGAGTTGTAAGCTGGGTGTGGGTGTGGGGGGAATGTCAGTGGGGGGCGGGGTTGGAGAAACGGCCGTTTCTGTTGGCGGCACCTCAGTTTCTATCACCTCCACATCCGGCTCACCACACCCAACCAACAACAGTAAAAACACAAATAACAATACTTTCAGCAAACGGGTAGCAGACATAACCCCTCCAATAATCTAATTTTTACATGATTTCTTTCCACCGCATTTTAGATGATTAAACAACGACTTACCTAACTCTTTCCATACGTAGCAATACTCATTCCCCTATACGAATTAGACGCTCGATTGAAAACAAAAAGACCTGACAGAAAACAAATCTCTGTCAGGTCTTTTTCAATTAGCTATTTTAAAACTCAAGTTACCACCATCGTTGCCATCGAATGAATTCGATGTTTGAGGTTGAAAACATGTTTATGGAAGTTAAATAAATAATCAGGTAATAGAAAACTACAAAATGTGGCCCTGTCATTCCCGCGCAGGCGGGAATGACAAGTTCCCTATTACCGTTTTATTTTCTTAACGTTCATAAACATGTTTGGATCTTGTAGACCCAAAATTCATTTTGGGGCATTAAGAAGGGCTACATAAATTTAGAATTACAAATCAATCGATGCTTTAATCAACTCATCCTCACGTTCGAAGGAAAAGCCCAATTTATCACAAACATTGCGCATACCCATGTTTTCACCAAGCATGTATGCATTTACTTTGGCAATGCCTTCATCACGACCAATTTGCAGCAAGCGGGTCAGGATTTCTGTTCCGAGTCCTTTTCCTTGATGGGCGTCTGATACCATGATGGCAAATTCAGCTTCGTTAATCAGGCGTTCTTTTGTCAGACGGCCAATACCGATAATATCATTCTCGCCCGTCCGTGGATTTTCACGCTCAATCACCAAAGCCATATCCCGATCATAATCAACAAAGCAAATACGGGTCATGCGTTCATGTTCCACCCGTTGGCTCAACTGGAACGCACGGAAGTAGCGCAAGTAAACGCTCTTTTCGGACAAGGTTTCATGATAACGAATAACGGCCGGTTCATCTTCTGGACGAATGGGACGAATTGTAAATTCATCACCATTTAATTTAAGGTGATCGACGTATTGGGATGGATACGGCCGTATTGCCAATTTCGGCAAATCAGCTTCATCAACATCCGGTTCATACAAAACAACCCGAGCATCCAAAGCAACAATCTGGTCAGAAGAGGCAAACAATGGGTTAATATCAATTTCCTTAATCCATTTATGCTCAACAACCAGTTCACCAAATAGCACCATGAGCGCTTCCAATGCGTCCATATCCACAGAGTCACGACCACGCACAC
>QQUD01000321.1 GCA_008501785.1 Chloroflexota bacterium | reverse complement strand
GAAGCGGCTGGTGGCCTACATGACATTGCTTGGGGATTCCGCGCCAGATGTCAACACCTTGCGAGACTTTTTGCAAGACGCGCTGCCTGACTACATGGTTCCGGCGGCTTTTGTGACGCTGGATGTGATGCCGCTGACGCCCAATGGCAAAGTTGACCGCAAAGCACTGCCAGCCCCTGAAGCGGCGCGGCCTGAACTGGCAACAGCATTTACGGCTCCTCGTGATGAAAAAGAACAAATTTTGGCGGGCATCTGGGCGCAGTTGTTGGGGATTGATGACATTGGAGTGCATGATAGCTTCTTTGAGCTGGGCGGCGACTCGATTTTAAGCATTCAGGTGGTGGCACGGGCCAATCAAGCTGGTCTACGACTCAACGCTCGTCACATTTTCCAGCATCCAACGATTGCAGAGTTAGCGGCCGTTTCCGGCACCGGTCCCACCATTCAAGCCGAACAAGGGATTGTTGTCGGCGACCTGCCGCTAACGCCAATTCAGCATTGGTTCTTCGAGCAAAATCTAAGCGAAGCACACCATTGGAATCAGTCGGTGATGCTGTCGGTGACTATGCCGTTGGATGTGGGGTTGATGGAAACGGCCGTTTCCCACCTCATCACCCATCACGACGCCTTCAGACTGCAATTCAACCAAACCGACAGCGGCTGGCAGCAAGTGAATGCCGATCTGCCCGAAGTGGTGCCGTTTAGCCATGTTGATTTATCGGATGTGGTTGTGGGAGAGGAAACGGCCGTTCTCCAAACACACGCCAATCGCCTGCAAGCCAGCCTCGATTTGCACAACGGGCCTTTGATGCACGTCGCATATTTCACATTTGGAGCAAACAAACCGGGGAGACTGCTCATTCTTGTACATCACCTGGCAATGGACGGCGTTTCCTGGGGCATTTTGCTCGAAGATTTACAGCTTGCTTACCAGCAGTTGGCAAACAACCAGCCGGTGCAGCTGCCACCCAAAACCACTTCATTCCGGCACTGGGCACAGCGATTAACAGAATTAGCTCAATCAGAAGCGCTGCAAGATGAGGTGGCGTGGTGGACGGCCGTTTCCACCCTCACACCACTTCCCCGTGACATTGACACGCCCGCAGCCAACACCGAAGCCTCCGCTGACAGCATCACAGTGGGTCTGACACAAGCCGAAACCGAAGCACTGCTGCGCGAAGTGCCAGACGTGTACCGCACCGAAATCAACGATATTTTGCTAACCGCATTAGCTCAAGCACTCAGTCAATGGACTGGCAATTCCGCCGTGCGAATTCATTTGGAAGGACACGGGCGCGAAGATTTATTTGAAGAAGTAGACCTATCACGCACGGTAGGTTGGTTCACATCGCTCTATCCGGTGCAGCTCGATTTAACCGGCATCACGCAGCCCGGTGCCGCCATCATGTCCGTGAAAGAACAGCTGCGCCAACTACCCCAACGCGGCATCGGCTACGGGCTGCTGCGCTATCTCAGCACAGACCCAGCAACGCAAACAGCAATGCAAGCCATTCCCCATCCCGAAGTGAGCTTCAACTACCTGGGACAAATGGGACAAGGCATGAACGATGATTCACCGTTGAGCATGGCTCCAGAGGCGCGGGGCATGGAACGCAGTCCGCAGGCACGGCGCACACACTTGCTCGAAATCGATGGCAGCATTGGTGACGGACGGCTGGAAATGGCCTGGACATTTAGCCGCAATAGTCACAGCCGCAACACGATTATCCAGGTAGCCGAACAGTTTATTGATGCTTTACGCAACCTAATCACGCACTGCCAATCACCCGAATCTGGCGGTGTCACCCTTTCAGATGTCTCCGATTTTGGCTGGGAACAGAATGATCTGGACGACATTTTGAGTGCAATTGATGATTTAGAATTATGAACAAGAAAAACATTGCAGACTTTTATCCGTTGTCCCCGATGCAGCAAGGTATGTTGTTTCACTCGTTGGCCGCGCCGGAATCAGGCGTCTATGTGGAGCAAACTAGCTGTCTTTTACAAGGTGATGTGAACATACCTGCATTTGTGCAGGCGTGGGAGCAGGTGGTGCAGCGACATCCCATCTTGCGCACCGGCTTCCTGAATGTTGCTGGCAAAGAGCCGATTCAGCTAGTGCAAAAGCAGGTGACATTGCCGGTATTTACAGAAGATTGGCAAGCGTTTGATGCAGAAACGCAGGCAAACAAGCTGAATGCTTTCACTGAATCTGAACGGGAGAAGGGATTCGACCTGGCAAAACCACCCCTGATGCGGCTGGCGCTGCTGCGCACGGGCCAGCATGCAGTTCGTTTTGTGTGGACGTTTCATCATATTTTGCTGGATGGCTGGTCGCTGCCGATTTTGTTGCAAGAGGTGTTTGCCTGTTATGAAATGAACCGGTCTGGGGAAACGATGCCGCTGCCACCAACACGGCCGTTTCGCGATTACATAGTCTGGCTCAAAAAACAAAATGTGGCGCAAGCGGCTGCGTTTTGGCAGGAAAGATTGGCTGGTTTTTATGCGCCAACGCCGCTGGTGGTCGATCACGGGTATCACGAGATTGCGGGTGAACCAGTTTATGGAGAGATGGAAGTACGGGTGTCAAGGGAGAAAACGGCCGTTTTGCAATCCTTGGCCCGACAGCATCAACTCACCATCAACACATTTGTGCAAGCAGCCTGGGCGCTGCTGCTGCACCGCTACAGCGGCGAAGAAGATGTGCTGTTTGGCGCCACGGTTTCTGGCAGGCCACCCGAGCTACCCGGTTCCGAAATGATGGTGGGACTGTTCATCAACACCTTGCCGGTCCGCATCCAAATCAACCCGACCCAATCCGCAATTGCATGGCTCAAACAAATACAAGCCCAGCAAAGCGAACTGCGCCAATATGAGTTCAGCCCGCTGATTGATATTCAAGGATGGAGCGAAGTTCCGCGTGGGTTGCCCTTGTTTGAAAGCATTCTCGTTTTTGAAAATTATCCGATCACATCTGTGACCGAAAACGACGCCATCAGCCTGTCATTGGCCGATGTGCAGTCGGTTGAGCAAACGAACTTTCCGTTAACGGTTGTGGCCGGGTTAGCAGACGAACTGCACCTAAAAATAGCGTATGACGGGCAGCGATTTGACCCGGACACCATTGGCAGAATGCTAAACCATTTACAACAGCTTTTGCTCGGCATTGCAGATCAGCCAACAGAACCAGTTCTGTCTCTACCGCTGTTGACTCCCATCGAGTGGCAGCATATTACGAAAGATTGGAACGGCCGTACCGCTGACTATCCCCTTGATTTGTGTGTACATGAGCTATTTGAAATCCAGGTGGAAGAAACGCCTGAGGCGGTTGCGGCCATTTATGACGGAACGAAACTCACCTATCAAGCACTCAACCAACGCGCCAATCAACTAGCACACTATTTAATCAAACAAGGGATTGGCCCTGAATCGATTGTGGGAATCTGTGTGAATCGGTCGTTGGATATGATTGTTAGTTTGTTGGGCGTTCTCAAAGCAGGCGGCGCCTACTTGCCGCTGGACCCGACGTATCCTGCCGAGCGCATCGCATATATGATTGAAGATGCGCAGCCAGAGATGATTCTCACGCAGGAAGCTATCAGCGGTCAGCTCTCAGCCATTAACAATCAACAATCAACGGACAACGGACAACGGGCAACAGGTGATCATTCACAATTAACAATTAACAATCAACAATTAATCATTCTTCCCTCCGATTGGTCCAAAATTACTAAAGAACCAACGACCAATCCGATAACGGCCGTTACCCCCAAACACCTCGCCTACATCATCTACACATCCGGCTCCACCGGACAGCCGAAAGGAACGTTGTTACAGCATCGGGGATTGGTTAACTTTGCCAATGCGCTGACGGTTGCTTACGGGTTGGGTGGCAGCGGCAAACGGATTTTGCAATTCGCGCCGTTTAGCTTTGATGCTTCTGTAGCTGAAATATTTATCGCGCTGTTATCTGGGGCTACCCTTTACCTGCCCTCACCAGAAACCGTCATGGCTCCAGCTATGCTGCACAAATACCTGCAAGAAAACAAAATCACGCTGGCGACGCTGCCGCCGACCATGCTGAAACTACTTGATGCTGACGATCTGCCTAATTTGGAGGTGGTCATTTCGGCTGGGGAAGCGTGTACGCCAGATTTAGTACAGCAATGGGCAAACGGCCGTCGCTTTTTTAATGGGTATGGTCCCACAGAAGCCACCGTTGGCCCCGCTTTGTATGAAGTCAAACCAGATGAGCTGGCAAACAGCCAGACAGTGCCGATTGGACATCCCATTGCCAACACACAAATTTACCTGCTCGATGCCTATCAGCGGCCGGTTCCCATCGGTGTGCCGGCAGAAATCCATATTGGTGGGGTCGGATTGGCGCGTGGCTACTTGAACCAGCCTAAACTCACGACTGAAAAGTTTATTCCGAATCCATTTCAGGACAATCTGGCGGCGCGACTGTACAAAACGGGTGATCTAACCCAATATCGGCCAGATGGAACCCTGCTGTTTTTGGGACGCATCGACCATCAGGTGAAGCTGCGCGGCTTCCGCATTGAGCTGGGTGAAATCGAGGCGCAGTTGGAGCGTTTAGATGTGGTGAAAACGGCCGTTTTGCTCGTCCGCGAAGACACCCCCGGAGACAAACGACTGGTTGCCTATGTGCAGCCAGTTGCGGGGATGGAAGTTGATGAAACGGCCGTTCGCGATCATTTACAAACCAACCTGCCATCTTACATGATTCCTACTGCCTTTGTGATGATGGATGCCTTCCCGCTCACGCCGAATCGAAAAATTAACCGCAAAGCCTTGCCCGCGCCAGACAGCATCCGCACTGTGACCAACTACGTGCCACCACGGGATGAAGTAGAAGCCGCGTTGGTCAAGATTTGGGAAGATGTGCTGGAAACTCAGCCGGTCGGTGTTACCGACAGCTTTTTTGCGCTGGGCGGTCATTCACTGCTGGCGCTGCGAATTATGGCCCAAGTTCAGCAGCAATTTACACAAGTCATTTCGCTTACTGATTTGTTCCAACAGCCAACCATTGCTCATTTAGCATCTGTGCTGCGGCAAGAAAATGATAGCTCAACCGGACCAATGTTAGTTGGGTTGCAGACGCGGGGGGAGAAACGGCCGTTATTCTTCATCCATCCCTCTGGCGGCAGCGTGCATTGGTATGCTGAATTGGCGGGTTATTTGGGGGAAGAACGGCCGTTTTACGGCATTCAAGCGCAAGGCCTCTTCGGCGAAACAGACATCCACACCCGCGTCGATGAAATGGCGTTCCATTATATTCAGCTCATCCAAACCGTGCAGCCAGAAGGTCCCTACCTGCTGGCAAGCTGGTCAATGGGCGTTTCTATCGTCTATGAAATGGCCCAACAGCTTCACCAACAAGGACAACAGGTGGCGCTGCTGCTGATGCTTGATCAAGGACCCACATTACCGGCTTCTGAACCCGAAGATAACGCCGCCTATCTGGTTGAAGCCTTCGGCAAAAACGTGCCGGTCACGCTTGAAACCCTGCGCACCTTCTCACCAGATGAACAAATTGCCCAAGTCTTCCACGAAGCAAAAAAGGTGAACTGGATTACGCCCGATGTGACGCTGCCCCAGTTCCACCATTTTGTAAAAATGCTGCGCACACACACCGAAGCGTGGCGTGCCTATCAGCTTAAACCGTATCCAGGGCATATCACCATCATCCGTGCGCAAGAACAAACCGAAGCAATTTCTGCACCTGGTTTGGGATGGGAAAAGCTGGCCCAATCGGGAATCAACGTGGTCGAGGTGCCTGGAAATCACATCACCATGCTGCATGAACCGCAGGTACAGGAGTTAGCAGCCGCAATAAAACAGGAACTGGCAAACACGGAAAACAATATCAGAGATATTGAACCAGTTTCACAACAAGGAATCAGATAATGATAACGAATGTCGAAGCACAACCAAGCGCTGAAATTGAGAAACGGCCGTCTCGCCTTTTCAACAAAAACTTCTTCTTACTCTGGCAAGGTCAAACAGCAAGCCAGCTAGGCAATCAAGCATTCAGCATTGCGCTGGCACTCTGGATCAAACAGGCAACTGGTTCGGCAACACTGATGGGCTTGATTTTAATGGTTTCAAGTTTGCCAGCTGTCTTACTGGGCCCTATCGGTGGCACATTTGCAGATCGATTCAACCGCAAGCGCATCATCGTCATCAGCGATCTGATCAACGGAATCGCTGGATTGACGCTTGTCGGCGTGATGTTTATGCGGCCAGAAGCGACAAATTTGATCATTGTTTGGCTGTTGGTTGTCTCGATTGTAATGGCTACCGTTTCCACCTTCTTCAATCCGGCCATTTCTGCATCCATCCCCGATATTGTTCCAGAAGAAAAATTGTCTGCCGCAAATGGACTTGGACAATTTTCTTACCAAGTGTCTATTTTTATTGGTCAGGGACTGGGTGGAACCTTATTCCGCATTTTAGGCGCACCGTTTCTCTTTCTGATCGACAGTCTTTCGTATTTATTTTCTGCCTTCAGCGAAACATTTATCACCATTCCCCAAAAACAGCCGGAAAAGCAAAAGGATTGGCGCGACAGCTTAAACCAGTTTAAAGCGGACACACTCTCAGGATTTCGCTATGTCTGGCAAACACATGGTCTACGAGATCTGGTACTCGTTGCGGCAATGCTCAATTTTTTCCTGGTTCCAATTTTAATCCTGCTCCCGTTTTATGTAGAAGACTTTTTACTGGTAACTGAAGATTGGTACGGCTTTCTGCTGGCAGCCTATGGTCTTGGCTCCATTCTCGGTTTCCTGTTAGCCGGTATGCTGCCCCCTTCTGGCATTTTACGCAGCCGATTAATGATCCTCTTTCTCTTGCTAGAACCAGTGGGTTTCATTCTGATGGGGATTTTCTTAAATCCCTGGGCGGCGCTTATTTTAGCCACAACCGGTGGCCTTTTGAGTGGATTTGTGATGGTTAACTTGACAACACTCCTGCAAATTACCACACCTGGAGAGATACGGGGACGTGTCTTTGGCTTGTTGGCAACAATTTCTGGGGCGTTAAGCCCTTTGGCAATGGGGCTTTCTGGGGTGATTGCAGATCTGACTGGTCAAAATATTCCGCTGATCTATATTGCCTGCGGCGTCATCTCAATCGTTATCGTCGTTGTCATTTCAATAAGGCCAGCGTTCCGTAAGTTTCTGGCTTATGAAGGGGTGAAACAAAATGATGAATCAGAAAAGTAAATGGTTTCCATTTTTCAAACCCAATCAGAATACAAGGATTCAGCTTTTTTGTTTTCCTTATTCTGGTGCTGGTGCTTCTGTTTTTTTAGGCTGGCGCAAGATATTGCCTGATTTTATCGAGTTGATACCGGTACAACTTCCTGGTAGAGAGGAACGGATTGGAGAACGGCCGTTTACCCAACTCCCGCCCCTCATTCAGGCATTAGCAGCGGAAATACGGCCGTATTTAAACTACCCATTCGCCTTTTTTGGGCACAGCATGGGGGCGCTCATCAGTTTCGAGTTAGCCCGTTACCTACGTCGCACGGCGCAAATCACCCCCACAACCCTCTTTGTTTCCGGTCATGCGGCACCACAAGTCACCCATCACAACGAACCCATCCACCATCTGCCAAACCCAAAATTCCTCGAAAGAGTTCGCGAACTGAATGGCACACCGGATGACGTATTGCAAAACAAAGAATTATGCACACTCCTATTACCACTCATTCGCGCTGACTTCACCTTATGTGAAACATATCACTACCATGCCGACACCCCCCTGCCTTGCCCCATTACCGCATTAGGCGGGCTAACCGATCCATATATCAATCGCAAACAATTGAATGCCTGGGATGAGCAAACAGAAGATCATTTCATCTTACGCATGTTTCCAGGCGACCATTTCTATCTAAACAAACAGCATCCACACTTGCTACGCGTTCTTGCCCAAGAGTTATGTCATTAGAGAATGGAGGTACATATGACTCACTCAGAGGAGGAAAAAGTAGAAACACATATTGTTGTCATCAATCTTGAAGCGCAGTATTCGCTCTGGCAGCGAAAATGGGGACCAATCCCGCGCGGATGGCGCGAGACAGGCGTGACAGGCGAACGAGAAGATTGTTTGGCATATATCCAACATGTCTGGACAGATATGCGACCTCTCAGCCTGCGTAAACAATCAAATCGATAAATCATCGCACCTTCAACCAAATTACGCCAATTGTGTGACAAATTCATAAGCTATTCGTTTCATTAGTAGAGCCAGTTGAATAGCACATTTTCAGGTAAGTGACATAGACGATTTCATCTAAAAATTGTCTGTGTCATGGTTAATTACAGGGCATTTCCTTTCAAAAATTTTTAACCTATGCCCTGTTTAGGAGGATTTCAATGTTTGCACCGTCCTTGCGTCTACGTCCGTCATTGTCCCAACAACGGCCGTTTCTCATTCTCATCACCCTACTCACGTTGGGCTTTATCAGCATCATCGCCCTCAACACATCAACCAACCCGTCAAACCTGGTCAATAAAAACATAAAACAATTAGACCTACCTTTGGCATTCGTACCAAATTTGGGTCAAACCAACCCAGAAGTTCAATATCAAGCACACGACCTGGGGGGTACCCTCTACTTCTCCGAAAAAGAAGTCGTTCTTTCATTGCAAAGTGCAGAAACTGATACAGACAATATCATTCGTCTGCAGTTTGTCGGCATGGAACAGGGGGTCAAGATACACGAAGGGAATGCACTCCCTGGTGTCGTCAACTATCTCATTGGCAATCAACAATCTGCATGGTTAACCGATTTGCCCACGTATGGAGAAATCGTTTACGAATCTCTGTATCCAGGTATCGATCTGAGTTATGACGGCAGCAACGGGCGCTTAAAGGGAACTTACCTGGTATCTCCAGGGGCAAACCCCGGTCTCATTCAATGGCATCACGCTGGGGCAAACAGCGTTACCACCGATTCAGCCGGAAATTTAGCGATTACACTTCCCAATTCCAAGGCAACCCTCTTTGAGAAAGCGCCCATCGCATGGCAAGAGATCAATGGCCAAAGGCGAGACGTTCCCGTCAGCAACGTCATTAGCAATAACGGCAACGTCAGCTTTTCAGTAGGCCAATACAACACAAGTTTACCCCTTATCATCGACCCAACCATAGTTTTTAGCGTCACACTCGGTGGTAGCGATATCGATTCTGCTTCCGGCATCGCAGTGGATAGCGCTGGCAACAGTTATATCACCGGCTTTACCACTTCCACGGATTACCCAACTTTAAATCCTTACCAAACAGATAAAACGAGCTTCGACGTTTTTGTCACCAAAATAAATGATACAGGAACAGGGCTGGTTTACAGCACCTACATCGGCGGCAGCGAATGGGATATGGGCAGCGGCATTGCTGTGGATACCAACGGCATCGCCTATATCGTCGGTGACACCGATTCCACCGACTTTCCCACCAAAAATCCTGTGCAATCTAGTAATGGTGGTATCGATGATGTCTTCGTGCTAGCACTCAATGCAAATGGAAATGATTTGGTCTATAGCACCTATTTGGGTGGCTCTAGCCTTGACTCATCCGATGCAATTGCTTTAGACAGCAGCGGCAATGTTTACGTAACCGGCATGACTACGTCCAGCAACTTCCCCACTCAAAATGCATATGACAACAACAAAGGTGGATTTACGGATGCGTTTGTGACGAAGCTCAACAGCAGCGGTTCAGCCTGGGTGTACAGCACCTATCTGGGCGGGAGCAGCGAAGATTTCGGTTTTGGCATTGCAGTGGACGGCAACAGCGCCTATGTGGTGGGCAACACATTGTCAACCGACTTCCCCACCCAAAATGCTTACCAGGGCAGCAACGGCGGTGCTTCCGATCTGTTTGTTACAAAATTTGACAGCGCCGGAACCGGTCTAGATTACAGTACTTATCTGGGTGGAACCGATGCAGATATCGGATATGCCATTGCTGTGAAAAATGGTCAAGCTCATGTCACCGGGTATACAAAATCCGACGACTACCCAACTCAAACACCCATCCAGTCAACCTTCGGCGGTAATGAAGATGCCGTTGTTTCAATCTTATCAACAACCGGAAATTCACTTTCGTTCAGCACATACCTGGGGGGCGATGACAAAGACGGAGGTCGATCCATTGCCGTTAACAATTCTGGCGACATCTATCTAACTGGGGAAACATTCTCATCAAACTTCCCTACATCCAACCCATTTCAAGCCACAAACCTGGGGCAATCGGATGCCTTTATTACTAAAATTAGCAGCAATGCACTGGCGTACAGCACGTACTTAGGCGACAGTGAGGCAGACTTTGCGTATGGCATCGCTTTAGACAGCAGCAATGATGCTTATGTCGTCGGCCACACAGACTCTTCCAATTTTCCCGGTAGTTCTATCGGTAATTCACCGTTAGGACACACAGATTTGTTTGTAGTCAAAATTGAGGATGCAGGCGGTAGTCCTACAACCCCGACGCCGACGCCGACGCAGCCAACGCCGCAGCCGACACAGCCGCCGCCAACGCCAACGCCGACGCCGACGCCGACGGTGCAGCCGACGCCAGGAGGCAATGCCAATTTATCCGGCTCGTCAAAACATGCCTCTCACTTCGTAATTGGCCCTAATACCAATCTGACCTATTCAATCCGGTTACACAATAGTGGCTCGGTTGATACAACAGCAGATGTCAGCGATGCCATTCCAACAGAATTGGATTATGTTGCTGGGTCTGTCACAGGCGGGGGCAGCTACGACGCTGGCACACACACAATCACCTGGAGCAATGTTACTGTTGCTAGTGGCCAAACCGTCACTTTAGAATTTGATGTGACCCATAATGTATCATCGCCGGTTGTGGTGGTTAATACCGCTGAAATTACGCCTGCTGGCGGCAATACGATTGATCGCTCAATGGTTGTGTTACTCAAGCCAACAATCCCTTCTGGAGATTTCACTCCCCCAGTCGTGAACAATGTGGTCATTGGTAGTCAAGACATTCTCACAAACGCGACGACATCATTGACGATTGATGCGACAGATAATGTTGACGTCACAGAGATGTATATCACAGAATGGCAAATCACCTCTGCGCCGTTACCAATTTGGCAAAAGGTCCAATCAACCGGCTGGATACCTTATCAATCTACCTATCCATGGACGTTAGAAAGTGAAAGTGGGGTTCACTACATTACTGTTTGGGCAGCAGATGCCGAAGGAAATATATCGTTCCTCACACCGCATGCGGCTGACTTTGCCAGCTTAATATTGCCAAACGAGTCGGTATCACAAGGAAAAGCGGTTCCTTACTTAGTTAAATATGATGCTGGCAAAAATGTGTCTGTTACCTTGACACCCAGTTCTGGCGATGCAGACCTGTATGTGTGGTATCCAAATAATTTTGGACAACCGGACCACAAAAGCATTAATACGGGAACGGCCGTTGACAGTATCAACTTTACCACGTCATCTAGCGGCACCTATCTTATTCTGGTTTATGGTCATTTCGATTCCACATATGACTTGACTATCATCCCGGCAGGTGGTCCCACATTGCTCAATGCAGTGAAAGAAAAACTTACTGGAGCAAACATCGTCACCAACAAAGATGTGCTCACGGCTGAACCAATTCTTAGTCAGGCAAACGTTGACCCGCTTAGCATTGCTGAAACACCCGCTGCGTCATTTAAAAATCACATCTATTTGCCAATTATTTCGGGTAACTAACTAGAAGATTATTGCCTGCTGTACATGTGTCGTACAGCAGGCAAAGTCTAGTATTTCACAGTATTCGTCAACTGTAGACATATTTAGGCCGCGAAACACTAATTTTCGGAATAAACAATGTTTTATCAAAAGGGTTTTGTATGCCAGGCGTGGACATTGAAGAAAAAACGCTGGTAATCAGAGCTAGTAAAGGAGATGCCGAGGCGTTCGGACAAATATACATGCGTCATCTTGACGCCATATATCGTTATGTCTATTTCCGGGTACAGGATAACAAAGATGCAGAAGATTTAACAGAGCAGATTTTTCTTAAAGCATGGGAATCGTTACCGGGTTATAAAGATAAAGGATATCCGTTTAGCAGTTGGCTGTATCGTATCGCTCACAATTTGGTCATTGACTTCCATCGCCGCAACAAGTTTATCCAACCAATGCCACCCGTAGAAGAAATGAACTGGGCAAATGAGTCACCAAGCACATTGGAGCAGCTCATTAAAACAGAAGAACTAAATAGTCTGACGCAAGCGATTGCCAAGCTGCCTGACACACAGCAAGAGGTTATCATTCTTCGATTTGTTGAAGGTCTAAGTCATGAGCAAGTCGCCACCATCATCCAAAAAAGCAGTGGTGCTTGCCGCACCATACAGTATCGTGCATTGGCAACACTACAAGAAATTCTTGCCGCCGAAAAGGCAGGTATTTTATGAACAACAACGCTCACAATATTGAAACAATCTTAGACAATTGCATTACGGCCGTTTTGGAAGAAGGGCAAACCATTTCAGCCTGCATGACACAATACCCGGATCAACGTGAAGCACTGGAACCTTTGTTAAATATAACAGTTCGTTTGCATGCTGCGCACACGCTGCAACCGACAGCGGACTTTCGGCAGTCAGCTGCCACGCGCATGCAAAATTTAATTGCTGCCCACCCGCAACGTCAACCATCTGGCCCCCCCTCGACGTTGCGTTGGACAGACTGGCGCACCCTTTTTACAACCCGGCGACGGTCGGCTTGGGCTGGCCTCGTCGGGTTCCTCGTTGTTTTTTGTATGCTGCTAGGGACCATGACCGTATCAGCAGCAGCCAATACAATTCCAGGAGAAACGCTTTATCCCGTAAAACGATTGGTAGAACAAACACAAATTGCTTTTACCATAAACGACCTGAAAGAAGCACGATTGCATCTGCAATTTGCTGATCTTCGATTACAAGAGACAGCTGATCTATTGGCTAAAAAACAAGATAGTCTAGCCAAGGTAACGCTGCACGATTTTACCAGGGAACTTTCTGCAGCAACTCACCTATTAGAGACACAACGTTCGTTAGAGCCTGAAGACCAACAATTATTGGCAAAGGTTGTTGCAGATGATTTGGCTCAATATGAGCGTAAATTAGTGGTATGGCAAACATCTGTGCCGTCGGAAATGGAAACGGCCGTTTTAGATGCCATCACCACATCACAATCAGGACAAATGCAGGCACTCTTTATGCTTGGCGAAGGGCCTGACCCATCTCTCCCCACACCAACACCTACTGCGACGCCTTCCCCAACTGCCATACCTTCTGTCACGCCTAGTCAAACTCCGACATTGGCCCCAACCGCGACTGAGACGGAAACGGCCGTTCCTTCAGCAACGCCCGTCCCCACAAAACCTGCACCCACATTAACCCCCACACCACTCTGGCAAGTGCCGCCTAACTGGCCTGCCAACTGCCCAATCCCTTCCGATTGGCCAGATGTATGGCCACTTGATTGTCCAATTCCACCAGTGTGGCCTACGGATTGGCCCACACCACCAGCAGGATGGCCGGTTGCTACGAATACGGCGGTTCCTACTTCAACGGCAGTTCCACCTGCAACACCCCAGCCAACAATTGCCCCACCAGCAGGTTGGCCCACTGATTGTCCATTCCCGCCCGACCTGTCAAACGGCTGGCCAGATAATTGCCCCGATCCCTCTGAATGGGAGGAAACCTGGCCTGCCCCTCCTGAAGGCTGGCCAGACCCATCTGACTTTTGGCCTACACCCGAAGAAGAGTGGCCGACACCGCCACCTGTCCCGACAACATGGGCTACAGAACCAGAAAATTTACCCGAGCCACCTGATGGGGACGATTCTGGTGAAAACCCTATTCCGAACCCACCTGATAATTCAGACCCACCTGATAATTCAGACCCACCTGATAATTCAGACCCGCCTGATAATTCAGACCCGCCTGACTTTCCAGACCCATCTGACTTTCCAGACCCATCCGACTTTCCAGACCCATCCGACTTTCCAAACCCGTCTGACTTTCCAGACCCACCCGAAGACGACGATGACGGCGACGATGGCTGGCCTTCATGGCCATAACAACCTCTATGTAATTATTTGTTAATCTGCGATCAAACGGCCGTTTCCACCTCTTTTGCAACAAGTTCAGTGAATTTTGCGGCAAATTTTGTGCATCGTTCACGAAACACAGCCAGACTCCCCCCTAATGAAAGCCCATCAGCACGGAGCGTAACATCAGGAAATGTGTTCTGGTAATTGGCTTTATCCGGGTAAATCAAGCAGCCGTGATTTAGATCAAGCGACCGGCAATACATATACATTTGATTTCGATCATCACCAGCAGGATGTCCTTTAAATGCTTTATATTTTGTGTCCAGCACCATAAAACGCCGACCGTGATGCCGCAACACAATGTCGGGTATCCCTCTTTCTTTTAATTCTTGCCCGAGCCAAATTTGAGGTTGAATTTCTACTGAAAATGCAGAGCCGATTTCAGCAAAATGCTGTTCTAAGAAACGAGCAACAAAAAGCTCGAAAACATTATTCATGTCGAATAAAAAGGCCGCAAATGGCATTTTTCCTTGTTTGCCTTCCAGTGACAAATGCTGAAGTAACAGGTGGGCAAGATGGATAGGATTGCAATAAGCAGCATTCAAACGCGTATAAACAACTTTATTACATTCAAGTGCGCGTACAGGCCGCAATGCCGTTTCCACAAACGCCGAGGTTAATCGCCGCAACCGCTGCCGCAAATGTGGTGTCCGATAATCTAAATGAGACAGCAACCAGAGTGTATATTTCAGAATATGATTTTCCAGGATGTCAGCCGTAAACTCGCAGTTTTGTTGATAAAAATGTGTGACGCGCACACTGTTTCGCCGAATTTGCTCGCCCATCATCAGCTTGCCCCGCAAAAAGCGATGATTTTCTTCCTGCTCCACATAACTGCGATAGATGCCACGTCTCACCAACTGCTCAATCTGACCAGCAAAGATGGCAGCAATAAACTCAAACATATCATCCGCTAAATCGTGAGTCGTGATTTCTTTCCGAAATTGGGGCAAGTCATAGGCATAAGTGAGCATGTAGAAGAGGTTGGAAACGGCCGTTTTTGGCTCAATCACAATCCGCAATCCATCCAGCACAATGGTGCCGACATACTGTTTGGCCCTCAGTGTCCACCCCACACCCCAAGAACGCTCCACAGAAATATATTTACTGAAGTGGGTTCGTATCTGTTCTGCCTGAACCTGAGACAACTCGACAGAATTCAGTGATTTGTGCTCATGTAATTTTATGACTGAGCGGTCTGTCATTTGCTTCGCCAATTTAATGCGCTCCATTGCGAATCGCCATCACATCAGAGCTATCCCAGTGCCAACGCTCAACCCGGCTGGGATTCTCCACATAATATTCAGCCAGATATGGCACAATGCTGCGCTGCCAGATGCCACGAAGTTGAGATTCTGTCAGACCGGGCCGCATGAAATAGCTGGGGCCAATCTGAAAAGCTGGATCGTCAATGCTTTCTTCAGTAAGTTTGCGGTAAAGGGAGCTTAAATATGAAATGGACTCCTGATTTTTCTCCAACCAGCGATCTAATAGGTCTGGGTTTGCCCCAAAGCGAAAGAAATGAAAACGACGGCGCAGTGCAAAATCAACCAAGGCAATTGAGCGATCAGCCGTATTCATTGTGCCAATCAAAATGACATTGGCTGGAATACTGAACCGGTTTCCAGAATAAGGCAAGCGCACATCTTCATCCCGATATTCTAAAAGCAGCATCAATTCGCCAAAAATACGGGCAATATTTCCTCGATTCACCTCATCGATGATAAAGACATGTTTTTGGTCAGGTCGTTTTGCCGCCCCTTCACAAAATGCACGGAACACCCCTGCTTTTGTCGGATAATCTATTTGGTGCAGACCATTGCCTATCGCTTTGCTTTCGGGCCGGATACCTTCAATAAACTCTTCGTATCCGTAAGCCGGATGAAACTGCACGATCTCCACCTGCTCTGGTGGCGGCGCAGCCTGGCAGGTTAAGTGTTTTGCCAAGGCACGCGCCACAAATGTTTTCCCTGTCCCTGGTGGGCCATAAAAAATCAACTGCGGCTTATCTTCAAGCATATCCAGCAATTCATCGAGCGTATTTTCAAGCAAATACGTTTCGTTCAAGAATGAACTCCGGTCATAATCCACTACCTCATCCGGCTGGTCGATGAAGTCTTCCTCTGGCCCTTCAATCAATTCAGACACCTGTGACGGCGCTGGTTCACGCAAACCCTCTAGCAGCAATTTCTCGCGTAAATCAGAATCAAAAACAGCATTAAATATTTCAGAGATATGTGCATGGCGAAACGGCGTTCCCTTCCATTTACGGAATCGTTTGCGCATATAAAGGCAAGATGCTTCATATGCCTTTTGCAGCGTAGGTTCAGGCGCACGAAAGACGGTTCGCGGATAGACATGAACGGCAGTATCTTCTTTAGAATTTGCAAACTTGCCCCAAACGGATATCGGTTTCACGCTATCCCCAAGCTTTTTTAATAATGTAATTCTGATTCTCTCTGGTGGAAAATCTAATGCCATCCAGTTGCCAAAATTGATTCGAATATGGCCCTCTGCCATTGTTAACGCAAAACGAGGATCATCTGGGCCAAATCCCCCAACCTTTTCAACCAAGTCAGCCATCAAATCAAATGCCCATTCAGCTTCGGCAATATCGACAAACATGCTGTTAAACGGCTCGGCTAATGATCGATTGGCCTCCTTTTCTGCTGCTTGATAAGCTGTCCATAACATGCTGTGAACATCAACCATGTCTTGGGGTTCAAATTTACTCAATGACTTTTGGAGTTGTTGGCATATGGACTGAACAGCTTCATACGCCTGGCCAGAGGGTGTCCAAGGATAGGTTCTAGGACCGTTCATCAATTCTATATACCAACGGGTCATCATTGGTTTGATGTACATTTCACTATTTGGATAAATAAGGAACAAATAATAAGTTGGAAATGTCCATTTGGGCGTTAATCCTTGCCGCTGCACGTAACTAAAAAATCGATCTAGCCGCACTGATACCGGCTCGCTGTCGTAAAGCAGCGCAAAAAACTCTGTGCAAAAGACAGCTTCGTCCAAATTAGGAACGTTGAGCAGTTTCAAATCGCCGCTGCGAGGATGGGATAGGTACATTAAATTGGAAGCCCGGGCGACTTCACGCACCCGGCGGATGATTTCCTCGTAGTTACCAGCATCCAGTAATTCAGATAAGGCAGCTTCACTCAATAAAGCATGTGCTTTTTGGACGGCATTTCGCTTGTAAACCACTTCATCTTTCTGAAATGGCGTGTAAGAAAAGCTGTCCCACCCTTCATACATATTGCGTACCAAGCGCACAAATTCTGGCACTTTGCTTTCATCTAATTGCAAGTTGATTGATTTCTCTATTGCTTGTTTCTTATCATCCATTTGATTATTCCCTAAATTGACTGACTGCTTCCTTCACGATGCCATTGGATGCGAGAAAGTTGATCACTCGTGGTTGTCATGATTTTTTTTAATTTGTATTTCACCTAAATAGTGCAAAGGTAGTGCTTTGCAAAAAAAGGTAGGGATTGGCGACATCATTTTACCAGGATAAAAAGGGCTTTTCCACATTGCCTAAATCACGGAGAAAGAATTGCTGAAAACAATCAAGATTTACTGCGGAATAACGTGTTTTTAACTACAAATTTACAATATTAACACGCCCCCCAATTAGAATAGAGAGCATTGACGCTTATTTGATGCCAGTAGTACCACAATACCATAAAGAGAAAGTGTGAACCTTAGCGTCAGCATGACAAAACATTGCCTTAACCAGTGTCGTTGAAATATTTGCCACATCTTTGATCGAGCATCTCTTTGATCAATTTAGTGGCAAATTAGTGCTGGCTTTCCTCCTTCGTTCATGGTTTCAGCAAGCAGTTAACAGTGCTTTTCTCGTTTAACCCATTCATGTCGAACGGGGCGGAGCTTGTCTAAAATAAACCACCCTCAATTTTATCTTATGAACATCCACAACAGTGTAAAAAGCATTCAGAAAAAGCCGATTCAGATTGTGCTTCAGCCCGAAAAGGGTTGGCAGCCGATTAACTGGCGCGAACTGCGTGACTATAAAGACCTGCTATTTTTTCTGGTCACGCGAGATGTGAAGGTTGTTTACAAACAAACCATCTTTGGCTTTGCCTGGGCCATTATTAATCCCCTATTCAGCATGATCATTTTTACAATCATTTTTGGGAATCTGGTCGATGTCAGCAGTGATGGGGTGCCATATCCGCTGTTTAGCTATGTGGCTTTGGTGCCCTGGGCTTATTTTTCATCAACCATGAATGCCTCGACATTGAGCCTGGTGAGCAATGCCAGTATGCTCACAAAAGTTTATTTCCCACGACTCGTCTTCCCCATGACGCCTGTTTTTGCTAAATTGGTCGATTTTGCGGTGGCGTCGATTATCATCGGCGTGTTGATGGTGTGGCACAAAACTCCTTTGAGCGTCAGCATTCTTTTGCTGCCCGTGCTTACTTTGTTAATGATGTTAACGGCCGCTGGCATTGGCATGTGGCTGTCGGCTTTGGCAATTCAATATCGAGATGTGAAACATTTGATGCCGGTTGTTTCTCAAATTTTAATGTATGCAGCCCCAGTTGTCTGGCCTGCCTCACTCATTTCAGAAAGATTTGGCACGACAGCTCGGCTGCTTTATGGACTGTACCCAATGGCGGGTGTGATCGAGGGGTTTCGGTCAGCAATTTTGCAGACAAACCCGATGCCCTGGGACTTGATTGGATTAGGGTCTGTTTCGGCATTGGCAATTGCCATCTCTGGGGCCTTTTATTTTAAACGAATGGAAATGATTTTTGCCGATGTGGCGTAATCAAAATTAGGTTAAAGCGTATGAGTGACTTTGCTATAAAAGTTGAACACTTGAGCAAGCGGTATCGAATTGGAGTGCAGGAAAAACAGCATAACACGCTGGCTGAAGCAGGGCTGGCCTGGTTAAAATCACCTGTTTCCAATTTCAAACGATTACAAAAGTTGAGCCAATTTAATGAGCAAAAGCAGGCTGATGATATTATCTGGGCTTTAAATGATATTTCTTTTGATGTGCGGCCAGGGGAGGTTGTGGGGATTATTGGAAATAATGGGGCCGGAAAGAGCACGCTGCTCAAAGTATTGTCTCGTATTACGCCACCGACAAAAGGGAACGTGATTTTAAACGGCCGTGTTGCCAGCCTGCTCGAAGTCGGTACCGGTTTTCATGCTGAGATGACCGGCCGGGAAAATGTTTACCTAAATGGCACTATCTTGGGAATGTCTAAAAGTGAAGTTGACCATAAATTCGACGAAATTGTGGCATTTGCTGAAGTTGAAAAGTTTATTGACACGCCGGTCAAACGATACTCAAGCGGGATGCGGATGCGACTTGCTTTTGCAGTAGCAGCTCACTTGGAACCAGAAATTTTGCTTGTGGATGAAGTGTTGGCCGTTGGTGACGCAGCTTTCCAGAAAAAGTGTCTGGGTCGAATGGAAAATGTGGCGCAGTCTGGGCGAACGGTATTGTTTGTGACGCACAACATGGATGCTGTTCTCACGTTGTGTCCCAGAAGCATTGTGCTAGGCAATGGTCAGATTGTGTTACAGGATGATTCGGAAAAAGCAGTACGCGCTTATCTCGGCTCATTTTCGGCAAACGCACGCGAGACGGATGCACATATTTTGTATTGTGGGAATGGGGAACGGCCGTTATCCCAATCACAAATCACACGCATTGAACTGTTAGATGAGAACAGCAATCCTAAACCAACTGTAAACACCTGGGATGACATGATTTTGCGGGTGCATTATGAAGCAAAAGAAGCATACCAGTACGGCACTATCATTCTGGACATCAGAGATTATCAGCAGCGCCGTTTACTTGTCTTCGACTCTGGATTAAAAATCCCTATTAAACAAGGCCAACATATGATTGAATGTATGATTCCGCGACTGCCCTTGGTTGCCGGAGAATATTATTTGGGTGCGGGATTGGCCGTTTCTAACAGCCAATGGCTGTGGCGCAAAACAAATATCGCCACCTTTCGCATTCATGGCAAAGATGTATATGAGCTGGGACGTCCCCCCAATTTGTCGCGCATGATGTTTGCTATACCGCATGAATGGCACCAAATTAGCAGATAGTGCATTGCACTTGTAGCAAACCAGGTGCTGCGCACTTAGGAAAGTGCAATGCACCTGGAAGTAGGGATCTCATGAACGTTGAGAAAGAGAAACAAGTTTTTCGCTTATTCCGTGGCCGATTAGCGCAATATAAAGTATGGAAAGATGATGCTTCCTCATGGGAAGCACGCTGGATCAAACGACCACTAGCATCGCTGCTGGAGGAACACGCTAACGGGGAATTGGAAGAGTTTGAGATATTTACCCGTTATTTGCCCCAGCACAAACCGGTATTAGAAGCTGGATGCGGCCTGGGCCAGATCGTGATGGCTTTGTCGGCTCGTGGTTATCAGGTTGAGGGGGTTGATTATTGTGAACCAACGATCAAACGCATACAAGCTGCTGCGCCACAGTTAAACGTCAGGGTTGGGGATGTTTATAATTTGAATGTTCCAGATGGCACTTACGGCGGCTACATATCGCTTGGTGTTTTTGAGCATAATCCAGAAGGCCCACAAGCTGGTTTAAGTGAAGTTAAACGGGTGCTTGCTGCTGACGGTGTTGCCTTTATCACCGTACCTTATCTGAACCCTAAACGTCAAAGTCTGATCAGCCATTCCCCACTCGCAGCATCAACGACACTGCCTGGAAACCTTACTTTTTATCAATATTATTTCGCACGTCAGGAGTTTGAATTTTATTTAAAAGAAGCAGGTCTTGGTGTTGTAGAAGTTTTTCCTTATGCCATTTATGCCGGTCTTACCCGAGACTTTGCGATTGGGCGTTGGTTGAATAAGCGTAATTTTTTCACCTGGCAAATCCATCATCGCATCACACGCAGATGTCGCGAAGCAAACAACTGGGCACGATGGCGCTGGGCACATATGTTGATGTTTGTTTGTAAACCGACTTCCTGATTAGTGTGACACACAGGCATTTCAAATGATTACACGACTAAAAAACAAATTGTTTCATTTTTTAAACGGCCGTTACGGCCTCACCCTCCGCCCAACAGTTCACACCACCCTCCTCAACAAACAGCTAAACGTGATTAAAGGAACCATTCCGCCTGACCCCGATTACGATACTGCATGGTCATTGGCTATGGCCCATCATGCAAAAATCGTCTTTGATGTAGGGGCCAACATTGGTCAAAGTGCGTTAACCATTCTATGTGTACCTACCGTTGAAAAAATTGTGTTGATTGACCCCAATCCTCGGGCATTGGGTCAAGCAGCCGAAAATCTATTCTTGAACAATCTGGCCAACAATGCCATTTTTGTGCCTGCATTTGCCGCAGATCGAGAAAATGAGACTGTCAAATTTTGGACGGTTGACAATGGCGCAGCAGGCAGCATGTTTGCCAACCATGCTCAATCTGCCAAGCAATTGAATCGTTCTTCGAATGTACCAACCATCACGCTCGATTCGCTATCGGACCACTACGGGCTTATGCCAGACTATATCAAGGTAGACGTGGAAGGAGCAGAGAGCCTGGTATTGGCAGGCGCTGTCCAAATCGCACAAAAACAGACGTGTCAATTTTTGGTAGAAATGCATTCAAATCACGACCTAACTATGCGAGACAATGCAGCTAAAATCATTAACTGGTGCCGCAGTAATGCGTATCGGGCCTGGTATTTGAAGGAACATTGTTTGTTAGAAGACCCAGCGCTTATCGCGCACAGAGGCCGCTGTCATTTATTGCTTTTACCAGAAAAACGGCCGTTTCCCCCCTACCTAAAAACCATCGAACAAGGCGCTCCGCTTACAAGTGTACACCTTAAGTAAATCCCAGAAAGTTGCTTAAAAAGTGATAGGCAAGACGAGATTTACTTATAAGGAGAACTGAAGTGATTTTCGTCGCTTCGATTTAAATTTACTTTCCGTTCTCCACTTAACAGATGAATATCTCCACAAATCACAAAAAACCTGAACAATTTTCGCTGTTAGTGGCTGGCATTGCATGGCCGCCTGAAACCTTTCTGGCACGGTTGATTAAAGGGCTGATTGAGTCTGGCATCTCGGTCACATTAGCGTGTGATCGCCATCCTGGTGAAGAGTGGTTGGCTAACCCTCATGTACATTGGCTAAACGTACCGGGTTGGCGCGGCTCAGTGCCCAGCCGCCTTTTTCGATTGATGGGAATGCTCAGTTCAGGAGTCGTTCGTGCATCTGGTGATGTCCGATTATTCAAAAGGCACATCCCAAATGAAGGATTGCGGGCCAATTTTCAGCGCTGGTATCGTTTACTTCCTTTTATTGGGCATCGGTGGGACATGATCTATTTTCCCTGGAATAATGTGGCGATTACACATTTACCGTTGTTTGAGTTGGGGATGCCGGTCATTATCAGCTGCCGGGGTTCACAAATTAATGTTGTGCCACACGATCCCAGACGAGCAGCAATACGTGATGGGTTGCAGCTTACATTTGAAAAAGCA
Source organism: Chloroflexota bacterium (assembly GCA_008501785.1). The sequence goes on along the minus strand of QQUD01000321.1, from coordinate 2,520 downwards.
GCGGCTGTTCACTGTGTCTCAGAAGCCATTGAGCAAGAATCAACCCTTTATGGGTTGGATCGAGCGAAGGCAAGGGTCATTCGACCAGCTGTTGATCCAGATTTTTTTCGACCTGCGGAACGGCCGTTTTCCACCCCCAACAACCCACTCCACATCATCACCGTTGGCTCACTCATCTGGCGCAAAGGGCACGAGTATGCGCTCTCAGCCATTCGTCATTTGGTAGACAACAACATCCCAGTAAGCTATGAGATCATTGGGGATGGGCCAGAACGACAGCGCATTTTGTATGCGATTCATGATTTGGAATTGACGGAGCAGGTGGTGTGTAACGGCCGTTTATCCCCCTCCCAAGTACGAGATCGTTTACAGCAAGCCGACGCATTTTTACTCCCCAGCCTCAGCGAAGGCATTGCCAATGTGACCCTGGAAGCAATGGCCTGTGCCTTACCTGTGGTCTCCACCGATTGTGGCGGGATGCGTGAAGCCATTACCCATGGACGCGAAGGTTTCATCGTTCCCACGCGTGACGCAAACGCCATGGCCGAAGCCCTCATCACCCTGGCAAAAGCACCCGAACACCGGCGCTCAATGGGGCAAGCAGGGCGTCAGCGCATTTTGGCCCAATTTCAACTAAAAGATCAAGTAGAACAATTTCTTGACATGATGATGCAAGTTACCAAAAGAGCATCCAAAACTAAGTAACTGGAGTGGAGACTTTAGCCGGAACGTTCCGGCTAAAGCCTCCACACCGAAACAGGGATTAAGCAAGAAAAATGAACTGGCAAACAAAAGCTAAAATTCAAAATGCGATTGCACTGCTTCCATCCGAGTTAAGCTACGATTTTTACTATCGATTACAACGAAAGTTTGGTGGACTAAAGCAGGTTAACCCCATGATGCGCCTAAAAGCAGGCATCGACATCTGCCAACAAATGGCAAACCAGGGGCAAACACCATCTGGCAAAACGTTTCTGGAAGTCGGTACGGGTAGAAGGCTGAATATACCCATTGCCTTTTGGCTGCTTGGTGCAGAAAAAGTGATAACGGTTGACCTAAATCCATATTTAAAACGTGAATTAGTCGCCGATGACATTCAATTCATTGCCACCCACCAACCAGAAATCGAACAGCTATTTTGTGACACAAATTATGACAAAGACAGACTCAAAACATTGTGCAATCTGAATCAAAGCACATGGAATTTACCTACACTGATGCAGCTATGCAACTTTGAATACCTCGCCCCCGGTGACGCAACAAACCTGAAATCGGTATCCAATCAAACAGTCGATATCCACACGTCCTTTACAGTTTTGGAACATATACCGCCTGAGCTTATCAAGGGATTATTGCAAGAAGGCAACCGCATTTTAAAAAATGACGGCTTGTTTGTGCATTTGATCGATCATTCTGATCATTTCGCTCACGATGATAATTCAATATCCACCATAAATTTCTTGCAATACAGCGACAAAGCGTGGCAAAAAATAGCTGGGAATCGGTACATGTACATGAACCGGCTCAGAGTCGATGATTTTGAAGCAATTTACCATGACTGTAACCAAACGATTTTGTCCATCGAGGCCAAAATTGATCAAAATGCGGTGACGCTGCTCCAAGAATCCGAGCTAAACCTCCACGAACCATTTGCCAGCAAGCCAGTAAATGTGTTGGCTACCAGTTCATCGTGGATTGTTTCTGCAAAAAACAACGCACAAATGAGGGTTTCGTAAATGTCAAGCACCCTGATGATTATTTGGGATTATGACTCGGCTGTGGGTCAGCTCAATGCTAGTTATCCATATAAATTCCGCGAAGAAACCATTCTGCAAGAGATTCAAAACGTGGATCGCATCCTGGAACTGGGAAACACGTTCGATATTCAAATGACGTTTGCTTGTGTTGGATTTGCGGCCGAACCAGGTCATTTTCCTTATCACATCGGCGATCAAATTGCCAAAATCTATGCCGCCGGACATGAAATTGCGTCTCATTCATGGCGACATGAATGGTTTCCTTTTTTAGAACGAGAACAAGTCCGACGATCTTTGCAGCGCAGTAAAGAGTCGTTGGAAAAGTGCCTGGGAAAACCGGGTGCGGTCAACGGATTTGTGCCTCCATTTAGTCGGCCGATGAGCTGGTATCGAAAAGGAGCACTTAGTTTGGGAGATCGCGTTTGGGGACCACGATTTCCTGGTGCAAATTGGGGATCGCTGCTCAATTTTGTAAACGAAGCCGGTTATCGCTGGTGTCGTGTAACGCACAAACCAATCTGGAAAAAATTGCGGCGACCTTTGCCAACTGCCGAACTTAGTTTTACACCTTGGATTCAAGCAAAAAATGTGATTTGTGAGCCAGAGCATTATTGTGGATTTGATGACCCGGCGCTGGCTCTGACAAAAAGGACAATTGATGAGGATGAAACAGTTGTGATTGTGGGCCATCCTTTGGGACTGAGTCGCAACAAGTCTGAAAACATTAATTATTTACTTTCGTTCATGCGCTGTGTTGCTGACT
>QQUD01000910.1 GCA_008501785.1 Chloroflexota bacterium | reverse complement strand
CTAGGAATTCGGTCGGAGCTGCCGATAGCGTTGGGGGTAATTCCATTTGGGTTGATTTATGGCGTATTGGGAATGGCGGCGGGGATGACGTCGCTGCAAACGTTGGCGATGTCGTCGATTGTGTTTGCGGGGTCGGCGCAGTTTATTGGGGCGCAATTAATTGGGGTGGCGACGCCGATGCCGGTGGTATGGCTGACGACGCTGACTGTCAATGTCCGCCACGTGTTGTACAGCACGACGCTGGGACCAGACATGCAGCATTTGTCGCAGCGTTGGCGCTGGCTGCTGGCGTATTTGCTCACGGATGAGGCGTTTGCGACGACGGCGAATCATTATGCGGACAGGGAACGGCCGTTAACCTACAAACATTGGTTCTTTTTCGGTGCGGGCATTACTTTATGGAGCGTATGGCAAACAAGTACGGCCATCGGCATCTTGCTTGGTGCTCAGATTCCGGCAAGCTGGGGCCTTGATTTCACATTAGCACTCACGTTTATTGCAATTGTGATTCCCGCACTAAAAACGCGACCATACACAGCCGCTGCGCTTACGGCTGGCATTGTTGCTGTCTTATCATTTGGTCTGCCTTACAAACTTGGTTTGATGCTGGCTGCCTTATCAGGCATTATTGTTGGCGTAAATTTGGAAAATAGGAAATAGCATTTTAGCTAGTCAGCCAGTCAGCAAAGAAGCTGAAATGCTGAAATGCTCAAAGGATTTATTATGAACATTTGGCTAATTATCATCGGTATGGGCATTATCACCTATTTGATTCGGTTGACGCCGATTTTGTTGTTGGAGCGGGTAGGGATGCGTTCTGAACTTCAGCAGGCGCTCAAATTTGTGCCAGCAGCGGTGCTATCAGCTATCATTTTCCCCGAACTGCTGATGCCAGGAGGCACGCTAGACATTTCACTTGGAAATGAGCGGCTGCTGGCTGGCTTGTTAGCGGCAGTTGTCGCTTGGCGTACCAAAAATATATTGGTCACAATTGGCGTGGGGATGGTCGCATATGGATTTTGCAGGCAATTTAGCAGGGGGCAAGGGGCAGGGGGGAGAGGTCTATTCTTCTCTTCCTTGCCCCCTGCCCCTTGCCCCAAAGGATGTCTTAATGAGTAATAATTTTGTCGAAGTTGGTGTTGTGCATTCGTTGAATCGCTTCCCTGTGAAGTCGATGCGTGGGGAGTCGTTGGATGTGGCGCATGTTTATTGGCATGGGTTTGATGGGGACCGGCGGTTTGCGTTTGTGCGGGGGGATGTGCAATCTAGTTTTCCCTGGTTGTCGGGGCGGCAGATTCCACATATGCTGCTGTACAAGCCGCGATTTGTGAACCCTGATGATGTGGTGAATTCGGCGGTTGAGGTAGAAACGCCGGACGGCCGCGTTCTCCCCGTTCATTCCCCCAAGCTGCTGGCTGAGCTTGCCGAAGCTTATGGGGCTGATGTGTCGCTGATTAATATTGGGCGAGGTGTGTTTGATAGTCAGGTGCTGTCGGTGATGAGTACGGAAACGGCCGTATCGCTCTCCAAAACTGTGGGCAATCCGTTGCACATGGCTCGCTTTCGTCAAAATATCATCATTCAGCCTCACAATGCCGAACCATTTGTTGAGGAAAAGTGGCTGAATGGTGTGTTGGTGTTTGGGGATCGTGCAGACAGTGCTCGTATTCGGCTCAATCGACGCATTCCACGCTGCGTGATGATCAATATTGATCCAGAAACTGGTGAACGCGATGCACGCGTTTTGAAACTCGTTGCCCAGACGCGAGATAATTGTGTTGGTGTTCATGCTAACCCAGAGAAGCCGGGGTTAATTCGGGTTGGAGATGTGGTTAAATTACATTTGAGTGCGTGATTTCCGGAGTGGAGGCTTTAGGCGGAACGTTCCGCCTAAAGCCTCCACTCCGGGATGGGAAGAAGTTTTAGTGCCACGGACGGAAGAGACCTCGGACATTTTTGAAGAAGATTTCATGAATGTGGCGCACCCTTCGGCATGCTCAACTCTGTTGAGAAGCTCAGGGCAGACATATTATGTTTGAAAAGCTAATAGCTGATAGCTGAAGGCTGTTAGCTATTTTTAGAGGAGTTTGTGATGAAACGTACTTTTCCCTTTATGCAGGTTGATGCGTTTACGGAACGGCCGTTAGCTGGCAATCCGTGTGCAATATTGTTTGATACGGAGTTTTTGAGCGATGTGCAGATGTTGGCAATTGCGAAGGAGATGAACTTGTCGGAAACGTCGTTTGTGCGGCGATCTGAGGTGGCGGATGTGGCGGCGCGGTATTTTACGCCCGAACAGGAGATTCCGCTGGCGGGACATCCGACGATTGCCACGATTTTTGGTTTGATCGAAAGTGGGCGGCTGGTGTTGACTGGTGAGGTCACTCAAATTAGCCTGGAACTGCAAGTTGGGCCGATTCCGATTGAGATTTTTGCACAGGATGGTGCGGTGACGCGCATTGTCATGTCACAAAAGAAACCTGTTTTTATGGACACGCACGATCCGGCAGTGGTGATGCCGGTTTTTAACTTGACACCGGATGATTTGCTGCCGAATGCACCCATTCAAACGGTAAGCACGGGCACGCCCCAATTGATGATCCCTGTGCGTGATTTGGACGTGCTGCGGCGAGTTCGAATGAATATCGATGGATACGATGCGCTGCGAAAAACGGCCGATTTCTTCAGCCCACATCTCTTTTGCTTGCAAGGTGTCACCGAAGCAGGACACACTTTTGCCCGTCATTATGGCACACCCCCGGACACGATGGAAGATCCGTTTACTGGCTCGGCTACAGGTGGCATGGCTGCCTACCTCTGGCATCATGGGCTGCTTGATGAACCCGTTTTCATTGCGGAACAAGGTCACTGGATGAACCGTCCAGGGCAAGCGTTTGTTGAGGTTGTGGGACCGCGTGATGGTATTGAGACGGTGAAGGTGGGGGGAACGGCAGTTACTGTTGTTAAGGGTGAAATGCAAATTTGAAAATAGCAGAGTTTTAAGGTTTTGAAGAGAACCGGGACGCGGATTAACACGGATAAGAAAATTAAAATCTGCGTTTAGCTGCGTAATCTGCTTCCTGCTTTTCTATATTTTCCGATCTCTCGTTCTCCCAATCTCTGTTAAAATTCTTCTATGAGCAAAACCGTAGTTCCTTCAGCTCGATTTGTGGGTGGCACGATTGTGTTGGAAGAGATGGGAAAGGAAACGGCCGTTCCCGCCCCCTTCCAATGGATCAACGGCAAATGGCGCTGTCCGGCGGTGCATTATCGTGAGGTGCAGCCCTGGCTGAAGGAACAGCGCATTCGGAATCGGATTCCGCGCTGGCGCAATTTGAGCCTGACGCTGCATGACGGCCGTTCCCCACACGATTTCCAGCTTGAATCGTTGAAGGCGTGGCGCGAAAACGGCCGTTTCGGGAGCATTGTGCTGCCGACGGGGGCGGGGAAGACGTTTGTGGCGTTGCGGGGGGTGGCGGAAACGGCCGTTTCTACCCTCATCATTGTCCCCACCATTGACCTGCTGCACCAATGGTATGCTCGGCTTGAAACTGCTTTCCAACAACCCATCGGCGTCTGGTACGGCCTCGAAAAAGAAGCACAACACATTACCGTTACCACTTATCCCAGTGCTTGGAAACACGCCGAAGCACTCGGCAACCAGTTCAAGCTACTTATCTTCGACGAAATTCATCACTTACCTGCTCCCAACTGGCACGAAATTGCCCTGATGTGTGCGGCTCCATTTCGCATGGGATTAACGGCGACGTATCCGGAAGAGCAGTCAGTTATCAGCTCTCAGTCCTTAGTCCATAGGCTTGATCGCTCATCATTGCTAGAAGAATTGGTTGGGCCGATTGTGTATCAAAAAACGGTTGATGAGTTGACCGGGGCGCAGTTGGCTGATTATCGGACGGAGCGGATTCGGGTGGATTTGGATGAGGCTGAGCGTGAAAAGTATGATACGGCATTTGGCGTTTACACGGGGTATATGCGGGAGGCGAGATTGCGGGAGCGATATGGGCCGCATTGGTGGCAAGAATTGACGCGCCGCAGTGCATATGAGCAGGAAGCACGTCGTGCCAAAGTGGCGGAACTACGGTTGAAAGATATTGCACATCGAGCGGTTGCCAAGCTGGAAATTGTCAATCAGCTATTGCGTGAACATACGGCATCCCCAATGCTCATTTTTACAGCCCACAACCGGTTTGCATATGTGATTGCCCGCCGCTTTTTGATCCCGGTGATTACGCATCAGACTAAAGCTGCCGAGCGTAAGGCGATATTAGATGGTTTTCGTGGGGGAAGGTATCGGGCGATTGTGACATCGAAGGTGTTGAATGAAGGGATCGACGTGCCAGAAGCGAAGGTAGCGGTTGTGCTTGGTGGCAGTAGTGCCGCACGTGAATATGTGCAGCGTTTGGGCCGCATTTTGCGGAAGAAGGGGAACATCGAAGCTGTTTTGTATGAGGTGATTGCCCGAAACACAGTTGATGAAGGGATGTCACAACGTCGGCGCACAAAGTCTCGAAATGTTTACAATGTGCGAAATTAAGACACTGTTTCAAGAGTTTCCTGCACAATTTTCCCGGAAGCTATGAATCGATTGCTCAAGCAAAACGACTTCGCAGCTTACGGGAGAGTCGATAATCTTTTGTTACAAAAATTTGATAGGAAGGATAAAGATATGGGTATATCATTATTCATTTTTTTAACCTATACTAATTAAATGAGCAATTGAAGGAGTATTAAGAATTGTGTCAATCGCTACCGGACTTTATTCTCATGATTCGATACCGAGTGAGCAGTGGACATACCAGGTTAATGGCACCCCCACATTGCCATTAATCGGCATCAACCACTTATTGCTTGTTTCGACAGTGGTGCAATCAAACAAGCAAAAATTAGCCCTGCTTACGGCGCTTAATTGGCAAAACGGCCGTTTCCTCTGGCAAAAAAAGTTCTCAGATAGTTATATTATCGGCGTATCTGCCACAAACCAGCAACAATTCCCACAATCAGAAATAGATATTATCGTTAGTACCCAAAGCACCGATTTTTTACAAGCACGTGGACAACTGGTGGCTCTTGATAAACATGGCCAAGCGCGATGGTCATGGTCCCCACAAAACAGCTTGCGAATTTCTGCACCAACGATAGCAAACGATCATATAATCATTACGGTTGATTCCGAGCGCTTAACATGGGTTGACTTAAAGAGTGGCAGGCAAAAACATTCGACATCTCTTCCGGTTAAAGCCTCACCAGCAGCGCCGTTGTGGAACCAAGGAATCATTTACATTCCGTGTCAAGGGCCGAATTTAGTAGCGATGCGAGAAGACGGCCGTTTACATTGGCAATATACCTATTCAGAAGAAGATAACTGGCTCGATCAAACACCTACCTTTGCAAATGGGCAACTGTTTATCCCAACTTCAAACGGCTCACTGCTGGTTTTAGATACGGATGATGGTGCATTGATGTGGGAACAGCAGCTTCCTACTCCCAACCAGGCACTGAGCACGATTCATGTTGAAAACGGCCGTTTCTTTGTCGGAGGTAGAAGCGGTTTGTATGCATTTTCCGAATCTGATACAGAAAATAAATGGTATTTTCCGACTGAGAGGCCAATTACTGCGATGCCAATCTTGTGTGATAATGTGCTTTATGCAGTTGACCATGATCATAACGTAAATGCGATCCAGGCTGATACCGGAAAACTGATTTGGCAATATCACACAAATATCGAACGCCGTATTGAAGTAACACCTTATATGAGCATTCATTCGTCACGGCCTCACATCATTATTGCTGATCGGAGCGGCCTTGTTCGATGTTTAATAGATAAACCGAAAGAAACTAAAAACTATAT
>QQUD01001113.1 GCA_008501785.1 Chloroflexota bacterium | reverse complement strand
GCTCAAATGCATCAATCCGTAGCAGATGCATTGGTTGAGCTGTATCAAGATGAGCCAAAGTCCCTGGCGGGAATTGCGTCACGGTTGGCATGGCATTACGATGAGGCCGGAATCGTAGATAAAGCTGTCCATTATATTTAGCACAACTGGTTCGTGCTTATTGGCAGGCAGGCCAAACGGAATCTGGGTTGACCACTGTGCAGGAGGCCTTGGCCATGGTTGCAGAGACGGGTGAAGGATACTTTGAAGCTGAACTACACCGACTGAAAGGATTGCTTTATCAACAACAAGCAGATGTCAAATGTGCGGAATCTGGTTTTGAGCAGGCCATCTCTATAGCACGTGAGCAGTCGGCAAAAATTTGGGAATTGCGAGCAACTGTTAGCTTGTGCCGATTGTGGCAAACTCAAAGTAAAAACAATGAAGCTTATCAACGATTGTCTATCATTTTTCCAAAGCGTACCTGCACCAACAAAGCCCCTAATGCGGCTAAAATCAGCCCAATCATTTCGATCCAATTCAACGTTTCACCAAGGAATAACCATGCCAAAATCGTGATTTGGATGAGCATGGTGTTGTTGATCACACTTGATTCCATTGCAGACAGGGTGCGCAGTGTATGATTCCAAAGCGTAAATGCAAACGCTGTATTCACGATTGCCAGCCATAAGATGATTGCCCAACTGGTGAGATTGAAGCTGGGTAAAGGTTCAATAATTAAGCCGCTGCCTAACAAAATTATCGATCCAATGCCCATGCTGACCAGTGTGACAGTTAAGGGGTGGATGCGTTCTTGACGGTTGATACCGCGCCCGACGATGCTGGAAAGTGAAGTTGCCAAGATGTGAACGGCCGCAATCACATATCCAACTGCCTGTCCGGGCGGAATGGCAAAGGGGTAGAAAAACAGCAGCGCACCACCGATGAAAACCAGTGCGCCGACCCATTGCAGCCAGGTTGGGAATTCGCGTAGTAAAAAGATACCGAGAACGGCGACGATAACGGCCGTTCCATTCAAAAGCAAGCTAAACGTAATCGCCGGTAAATAAGCCAGCCCCATAAACTGCGATCCCTGCGTGATTGTGTAAAATAACAAACCCAGACCAATCAAATTTCGCCAGTCACGACGGGATAGTTTGCGTAAAGGTGTGGTGGTGTTTGAGCGTCTATAAATGGGAATTAAAGCCAGGAATGCCAAAAAGTAGCGTAAACCAGCAAAGGTGATGGGAGGAATATCATCTAGACCAAATTTGATAAAAACCCAAGAAGTTGACCACAAAAAAGTGACAAACAGGGCTTGTAGAATTGCACGCACACGTGGGGGAAATTTTGACTGCATCACAGGCCTCCAAAAAGTAGACATGCCAATAAAACATGCCAACCTACCCCTCCAGGCTTTTATCCCTTAAGGTACTACACCGTCTTTTCGGTTTCTGTGACGCTCGGTCCAGACCTGATACCAACCAATTTGATGTAAATCAGCGGAACCCTAGACACCTGATTAGCAAAATGGATTATACCATGCATGTCACCAATTAGATCGATTGATGAGGAATTTGTATAAAAATAATTTTACAAACCATGAATATGTGACATTTGTCACTCACAAATATGACAAAAAGTATGGTAGCCTTTTTGGGCCTGAAGCTGAAATCTTTTTAAAGTTAATTCTGGGGAGCTAACTTAAAGAGGAGGAAGAGTCAGGCGGGAAGAGGATAACCATGCATTCCTTGACTTCCGTTTAGAACTAACAATCACCGCTGGGGAAGAGCAACACTACTACTGTTGTTGGTTTGTCGGGAATGCATGGTCTATTTTTTTACGCACTCCATAACCCCATCATCTGTCTTGAAATTCCTAATTCTCCCGTATGATATGCATTGTGATTCGCGATGATGTTGATTTCACGCAAAATATTGTGCTGATGTTCACCGCTGTTGGGTAATGGTGTGAAAAGATCAACATCAGGATCATTGATGATATCAACTAATTTGTTTCGGTCTGCGTAAAATTGGGCAATTGTTTGCTGCCAGCCAGCGACATCTGTTTTTGTTGATTTGTCTGGCCACAAATCATCGGGGAAGTTGGGCCATTTGTAATTATCTGATTCGATATAATCGAGAATATCTTTTTGACAGATGCGAATATGTTCCAACAAATGCCAAAATGTATAGTCGCAGTTGGATGGTTTGGTGTTGAAATGTGCTGGCGGGAAGTCAGTAACTGCATCTTCGAAATCCATATGTGCTTGGCGAATCGTTAACATGCGGACTAGCTGGTTTCTTAGCTCTTTTTCGTTATTCATTAGATCATTCCTTGTTTTTTATAATTACCCTATAACTATTGTATCCTGCAAAATATTTGAATGTGAAATTGAGAAGTGTTGGGAGGGAAACGGCCGTTTTCCATTATAATAATCGCACATTTGACGGTGATACACTGCTAGACAACATTGGAAAAAGAACACATGAAATCAACATCCTCCCCACAAATGCTCAAAGACGGCCGTGACAAAGTACAAACCCTAGCCGAAGAAATTGCCAACGCAGTGACACATGGCATTGGTGCAGGTCTGTCCATTGCTGGACTAATTATTGCCGTAGTTGTTGCTGTGCAGCGTGGCGATAAATATAGCGTGATTGGTGCCAGCATCTTTGGCGCAACATTGGTGCTGTTGTATTTGGCATCGACCCTATTTCATGCCTTCCAGCGCGAAAACGTGAAGGTTGCTGTGCGTCGTTTCTTTCACATTTTGGATCACATTGGCATTGGGTTTTTAATTGCAGGCACTTATACGCCCTTTGCCTTGAAGCTGCGCGGTTTCGGTGGTTGGACAATACTAATCATTGTGTGGAGTCTAGCCATTATTATTTCGTTCATCAAGGCATTCTATACCGGACGTTTTAATGGCATTACCGCACTGGCGTATGTGGCAATGGGGTGGATGGGCATCTTCATGTTTGGCGACATGGTTGCTAATTTTGGTTTTGGCCCTATCATTTGGCTGTTTCTGGGGGGCGTGGCCTACACATTAGGTGTTATTCCTTTTTTATGGGAAAAATTACCATATAATCATGCCATCTGGCACCTGTTTGTGATGGTAGGCAGTATCTGTCACTTCTTTGGTATCCTTTTTTATATTTTGCCAACGACCACATAATTTCGAAGGAAAAAAGTTTTGACGACCAGGAACGGTCTTTCGTTTTATTGACTACTCAACCAGACAGCTTAGAGTTCGAAGCATTACAAGCATTAGAATCCCATGTTTTGCCAACGCCTTCTGCCTTGATTCAGGACTGTGATGGGTCGATATTTGGCTATCCTGCCATTGTGATCGATTATGTGGATGGTGAGTCGCTGCTGTCTGCCATTCAAGCAGGTGCTGAAGATGCAGTAGAACATTACCTCGACAGCGTCTGTTTGTTGCAATCCATTACCTCCTGTGTAAATCGAATTGTTAATTCGATATGCGATTTACCAAATCGCACTACGGTTTTCATGGGTGGTGGTGTGCCACGTTCATGATGTCTCCAATCCAATTATTATCCACCCAAGATTAAGGGCGACATATTTCAGTACAGATGCAGCACTATCGTTGTTCAAGACATCATCTGGAAATCGTACAACAAGTCGAATCCCCACAAATATGCCGAAAAATAAGAGCCACCAGTAACGGCCGTTCCACATCCCAACGGTCGCCAATATCAATGAAATACCGGCTGCCGCCATCATCGTATCCACCGATAATTCACCCTTTGTAAGTGCGAACAATAGAAATTTCAAAAATACGATGGTTTGTCACAAGAGGTCCGATTTGATGCCTTTTGCAGACTTCCCTAAGTTTAAGCGTAGACAAAAAAATATACTATAAGTCTTTCTTATCCATGACTGCATTTATCCATTGAAAGTCATTGGAAAAGTATGATGTATGTCACTTAACAGGTATAAGGAAGATAGCTACTCTACATGTGGAAGATTTTTACCGCATAAGCATTTCATGCAAAAGTCGAAAGGGAAAAAATAAATGAAAGATAGTCAAAGTCATAGCAAAGAAATTGTTCATGACATCCTCATTGTCGGCGCAGGCCTCGCTGGCACTTGGGCTGCAATGACTGCTGGAAAAGCCGGTGTGAAGAATATTGGCGTCTTGTCCAAAATTCATCCACTCCGCTCACACAGTGGTGCGGCACAAGGGGGGATCGCTGCTTCATTAAGCAATGTGCGTCCGGTAGAAGGGACAGGTCCACGGGGGCCGCTGGAGCCAGTGCCAGAAGATGAAGCGGGGCCAGATAGCTGGGAACTGCACATGTTTGACACCATTAAGGGGTCAGATTGGTTGGGAGACCAGGATGCTATCGAAATTTTAGTGAAAGAAGCCCCGGAAATTATTTATGAATACGAGCATATGGGCTGTGTGTTTAGTCGGCTGCCAGACGGCCGTATTGCCCAACGCCGCTTCGGCGGCCACAGCTCACCTCGTGCCAACTACTCTGCCGACTACACTGGACATGTTTTGTTGCATACCATTCACGAACAGGCGCTGCGTCATGGCGTTCAGTTCTACAGCGAGTGGTACTGCCTCGACCTGATTATTGAGGACAATGTGTGTCGTGGTGTGGTTGCTATGGACGTACTGACAGGCGAATTGCATCTGATTCGCGCCAAAGCCGTCTTGTTTGGTACGGGTGGATACGGCCGTGCCTGGAAAATCACCTCCAACGCAACAGCCAATACCGGTGATGGCGTCGCCATTGCCTACAATGCTGGTGTGCCGCTGATGGATATGGAGTTTGTCCAGTTCCATCCGACCGGTTTGTATGGTAAAGGCATTCTCATGAGTGAGGCGTGTCGTGGCGAAGGTGGCTATTTGCGTAATGGCAATGGCGACCGCTTTATGGAAAATTACGCGCCAGGGCAGATGGAATTAGCTCCGCGTGATCTTGTCAGCCGCTCAGAACAAACTGAAATCGAGTCAGGTCGCGGTGTGGGTGCTGATAAACAAGGCATTTACCTGGACATGACGCATTTAGGTGCGGAAAAGATTTTGGAACGACTGCCGCAGGTGCGCGAACTCGCACTTGAATTTATGGGCGTCGATATTATTCATGAACCGGTAGCCATTCAGCCAACAGCCCATTACAGCATGGGTGGCATTCCTGCTACAAAAGATGGTCAAGTTATTGCTGATGCTGACAATAACCCGGTGGTTGGTTTTTATGCGGCTGGTGAATGTGCTTGTGTGAGTGTACACGGCGCAAATCGGTTGGGAACGAATAGTTTGCTGGGTGCATCTCTCTTTGGGCGGCGAGCCGGACGCGCAATGGCTGAATTTGTGCAGAAAGGCGCGGAACTTTATCCGGTAAATGGCGACCCGATTGCAAAAAATCAGGCGCGAATTGATCGCTTTACAGATGATTCACCAAATGGGTCTACTGAATCGGTAGCTAAGATTGCGCTGGAATTGAAATCGCTGATGACAAACAAGTGCGGTGTTTTCCGTGATAAACAGCGGATGAGTGAGGCGTTAGCTGAAGTGAAAGCGTTGCAAAAACGCTTCCGCAATGCGCGCATTATGGACAAAACGACGCGATTTAACACCGAATTGTTGGGCGCGATTGAGACAGATCATTTGCTCACGTTTAGTGAAGTGATTGTGGCCAGTGGGCTGGATCGCGAAGAAAGTCGTGGTGCTCATTCACGCACGGATCATCCGAAGCGTGATGATGAGCAATGGTTGAAGCATACGCTGGCCCATAAAGGCAAAGATGGCACACCAGATTTGAGCTACAAAGGTGTGACTGTTTTTTGGGATCGATTTCCGCCGCAGGAAAGAAAATACTAATTATTAATAATTAATTATTAACCAGTTAATTATTAATTAT
>QQUD01001054.1 GCA_008501785.1 Chloroflexota bacterium | reverse complement strand
CATCCTCTACAAACGTAAAATCACGCAACTGTTCCCCACCCCAGACTTCAAAAGGTTTACCTTCAATCAAATAACGAATCCATACGCCTAGAAACGTTTGACGTGCATCTTTAATCCGCATGCGAGGGCCATAGGTGTTGGTGAGGCGCAAGGCACAAGCCCGGAGGCCATAAACATTGTTATAAAGAATATGATACCATTCGCCAGCCATCTTGTTGATGCCGTTTACGTCTACTGGTCTCAGCAAATGTGTTTCATCCACCGGCAGGTAATCGGGTTTTCCATAAATCTGCCGTGTGCTGGCAAACACAATATTAATTTCAGGATTATATTTACGACATGTTTCCAAAATAGACAATTGTGCGCGACAATTGATGTCCAGATCAGTAAAAGGATCATGCATTGAGTCCATATGGCTGGTTTGGCCTGCCAGATTGAACAAATAATCCTTCTTTTGCACCAAATAGCGCATACTGTGGGTATCACGCACATCGGAGATGTTAACCTCGACATCATTTTTAATGTCGGCAATATTGTAAAGGTTGCCCCCATATTCGGGGATCAGGCTATCAACTAAAGTGACATCTGCGCCCATTTTCACTAGACGCCTTGCCAGATTTGACCCAATAAATCCTAATCCACCGGTTATGAGGATTTTTTTACCGCGCATCTGATTTTTAATTAATGTCACGCCCATACTTTCCATAGCCACCTTGCAGATTGAGTGCTTTCCTTAAATCTTCAGGGGACATTACCTTGCGTTCATTTGCTTCGGCTAAATGATGGACACGACGGAGCAGACTCTCGTTGGTTGCCAATTTTGTGCGCCCAGAGTCGTACCAGATATTGTCTTCCAATCCGACTCTCACCCCACCACCTGAAGCAATGGCGATCGAATTCATCATTAACTGAGCGTTGCCAATGCCAGCCAAACTCCAGAAGGAGTTTTCAGGTAAATCGCGGACCATAATGCCGGTATGCAGCAAATCAGCCTGGGCACAAGCGATGTTACCGAGCAGAAGATTGGCATAGTGAGGTGCTTGCAATAACCCTTTCCTTTCTAAATATTTAGCGTAATTAATCATACCTGCATCAAATGCTTCTAATTCGGGAACGATGCCGCGCACCATCATTTCGTTTGCTAGAGATTGAATCATGTCTGGAGAATTCACGCTG
The DNA here is from genome assembly GCA_008501785.1 of Chloroflexota bacterium. The sequence continues at coordinate 4,723 of QQUD01001054.1, read as the reverse complement.
GCGGTGCGGTTGAAGTTGAGCGAACTGAGGGTCAAACTGCCCATATCTGGTTTCAGATCGCCATCTAGTTGCAATGGTTCAGCGCGTTTTTCAAATTCTTTAAAATCACGCCCACTCAATGAGATACAAAGAATCAAGTCTTTTGAAAAGGAACGGATACCTTCAATGATTTTTCCGTAAATTTCAGCTTTGTAGGTTGGTTTGCCTGTGGATTCATCACGAGCATGGAGGTGTACCATGCTGATGCCAATTTCTACTGCTCTGTGGACATCCTCCACGATTTCTGAGACAGAGACTGGGACGTGGGGGGTCATTTCTTTAGTTGGAATCATTCCCGTTGGGGTAAAGTTAATTATTAGGTTCATTAACGAGCGTACTCCTATGATTTGAGGTTGTTGTTGAGTTAAATATTGCAGCCACAATAATTGACAAAGCTTACGTTAATTCTTCCCGAAAGTTATCTTTACTGGGATAAGCGCCGTGCGTTGACATCTTACTTAAATGTAACCGTTCAGTCCCAGAGGTGCGACGCACTTACCAACACCAGTGTATAGCCACCCCCATTGGTGATTGGATTTGGGGGTACCAACAAATCGGGTTTGTCCTCTTGTGACAACCTATCAAACGCATCTGATTCAATCGAGTCAACCAACAAGATCAAATCATAATGTTTACCAGATGAGAACCACCCAGGAAGTGACCGCTTTAAGAAATTTTTGTAGGTATCGCTCCGGGTTTGAATTTACTGTCCTGTCATTACCCCACCGTCAATTGTAAGTGCGATTCCTGTGATCCATGATGAATCGTTAGAGGCGAGGAACAGCGCTGCCTTGGCCACGTCACCGGGTGTACCGAGTCGCTTCATGAGCGTGTTGTTGCCAACTTCCTGAACAACGGTTGCCGGGTTAGCGAATGCCTTTGCCGAATCCCAAATGAGTGGTGTGTCTATCGGTCCGGGGCAGAGGCAGTTGACTCGAATTCGATGATTGGCATAGTCAATGGCGAGGTTCCTGGTAAGCGATATTAATGCCCCCTTGGAAGCGCAGTAAGCAGGGTGATTCGGGAAGGCTTTAAATCCCGCGATAGATGCATTAATGACGATCTCGCCACCGCCTGTTTTGATCATCTCAGGTATAGCGAAACGGCAGAGATAAAAAACACCATTAAGGTTTGTGCCTATCGTTTGGTCCCATGTTTCCAGGGAGACTTCCGTGATGGAGCCAATGCCTAGTATGCCTGCGTTGGGAACCAGGATATTGATCTTGCTGTACTTTTCTACTGCCTGCTGCACAAGCTGTTCCACTTCATCCGCCTTGGATATATCGGCAGCGATGAATGTTGCTTCACCCCCGTCTTGCCTTATCTCGTCTACAGCTTGATTCCCGCGAACTTCGCTGCGGCCGCTGATGACCACCGATGCGCCTTCCTTCGCAAAAAGCTTGGCAATGCCTCGCCCCATTCCGCTTGTCGCACCACTAATGAGTGCAACCTTGTCTTTGAGTTTCATGTGTATTCCTTTTTCTCGATTTCAGGTTTCGGTGACTGTTTTTCTTATTTTCCGGACGGCTTGTGCAAAGACCTGGCTTTTTTCTGGATGATTGAATACGTTCACCCCGCCAAATAACTGAATGCCCCATCCCGGTGTGGGTGATGCGGCAACTGCTTCCAGACTGGCAGGGAAATCAAGTGCATCCAGAATGATCTGTACGCGATGATCTGCGGGAATGAATGACGCTGATTGTTCAAGAAATGTTCTCCCCCAGTTTGGCTTCCGACCACTTTTGTTTGCGTAAATTAGCGGAGTGAATACCTCAATTGCTGGAGCCAGCAGCGCATAATCCTGGGCAAAAATGCGGGTTAGCGCACGATCAAATTCAGCAGGCGTCCACGGACACATGTATGCACCCACAATGCAATCTGGGAGATGAGATTTGATTAACTCGGCGTAGTGGGTGGCAAAACTGGCAATGCGTTGACATTTATGTTGCTCCCAGCGGAGAGCGTGCTCGGTGAGAATGGTTTCTGGATTGGCGGCATCAAGGTTTGTTGTGTTGCAAAAATCAGCTATGCAGTCTGGGCAAAAACAGCTTTCCTGCAAATCTGGGTTGGGAGTTTCAAACCAGCCAGCGTAAGTGAGGTAATCTAGCCAGATACCGGCTGGTTGAAAATTTTTCAAGCCATGCAGCAAGGCCCCCTCTGTTTCCGCAATAAAATCCGCTTTGGATAGGCAGACACCCTGTACCAGATCGCCATAGCGAATTGGCTTGCCGTCTACGCCAATGGGTATCAGATCGGGACGTTGTGTAAAATCGGCGCGAAAGGTTTTGAATTCTACACAAGCTGCCAAATTGTGCTGGGCGCATCGATTAAAGGCTTGTGCATCAAAACCGTGAAACCAGACTGCGTTGACGCCGTATCCGGGCAATTGCTCCGCAACCTCTAGAACGGGGCTGCCATAAGGGCCAAATAGTAGTGGGATATTTTTGTTTGTCATGGGTTTCTCCAAAAGCAGCTATTAAGCAGATTACATGTGGGGCAAGGGTTGCTATTTTTAGTTTTTTGAAAATGTTGTTTGGGGCAGGACGTATTGGAGCAAGGAACTCAGTTGAATTTTTGTCGATGATTCCTCCTGATATGCATCGTCATTTGTTTGTGAATGGCGCAATTGTAACAATTTTGAAAGAGTGGCGTCAATTTAATTCGGGCTGCAGGTGGGCCTTGGTGTGAGGTGGGCAGGTGGGGAGAAACGGCCGTTACCGTAACTGATTATTTGTAAACCATAAACCAAAAGCCGTTGCCCATAAACGGGCAACGGCTTTCGATAATTTACTTAAGTGTGAATTGGATGTCCTTGCGCACCGTGGGCCGCTTCCATCAGCGTTTCGCTCAATGTTGGATGGGCGTGAACATTGCGGGCGATTTCTTCGATGGTTAGCTCCTGGTTGTGGGCTAAGGTTAGCTCGGGCAGCAGTTCGGTTACGTCTGGGCCAACCATGTGTGCACCGAGTATTTCGCCATATTTGGCATCGGTAATGATTTTGACGAAGCCATCGCGTTCGCCCAGACCCAATGCTTTGCCGTTGGCCTGGAAGGGGAATTGACCGATTTTGACTTCGTAACCAGCTTCTTTGGCCTGTGCTTCGGTGTAGCCAAAGCTGGCGACTTGTGGCACACAGTAGGTGGCACGCGGCATCATGTGGAAATCAAGTTCAACAGTCGGGAAATTGCCAATCGTCTCGGCGGCAACGATACCCATTGCAGTAGCAATGTGTGCCAGACGGTATTCCGTGGCGACATCGCCAATGGCATAAATGTGAGGCACATTGGTGCGCATCAATTTGTCTATGGCAATGGCACCCTGTTCTGTAAGTTGGACGCCTGCTGCTTCCAAACCAATATTTTCCACATTGGGCTGGAAGTTGATGGCCAGCATCACCTGATCGGCTTCCAATACCTGACCGTTACCAATGTCTACGGTCACACCGGTCTCTGTTTTTTCTACTTTTTCAACGCGGGTATTGGTATGGACTTTGACTCCCAGTTTTTTGTAAGCTTTTTCCAACACTTTGCTGACCTCTGGTTCTTCGTTTGGCAGCAGGCTGGGCAGCATTTCAACAATGGTGATGTCTACGCCGTAGTTTGCCCACATGTAGGCGAATTCAACGCCAATCACACCACCACCGATGATGATGAATTTTTTAGGCAATTTGTTAGATAGGATGGCGTGTTCATAAGAAATAATGCGCTCGCCGTCGAATTCGATGCCAGGAAGCTGGCGCGGACGTGCGCCGGTAGCGATGATAATGTTTTTGGCGGAAATGGTTTGTTCGCCGCCATCGTTTAAAGCAACTTGAATTGTGTTGGCGTCGGTTAGTTTGCCGGTGCCATCGAAGGTGTCGATCTTGTTTTTGCGCATCAAGAAGCTGATGCCTTTAACCAATCGGTTGGAAACCTGGCGGCTGCGTTTGAATGCAACTTCATACTTGACCAACAGGTTGTCAAAGCTAAATCCAAATTCACGGCCGCGATGTTTAAGTGTGTGGATGATTTCGGAGTTTTTGAGCAACGCTTTGGAGGGGATGCAGCCGACATTGAGGCATACGCCACCCCAATATTTACGTTCGACAATCGCGGTTTTTAATCCTAGTTGTGCGGCGCGAATCGCGGCCACGTATCCGCCTGGTCCGGCGCCAAGAACAACAACGTCATATTGATCTGCCATAACATTCTCCTAGAAATAGTGTCAGAACACATAAACAGAAGCAAAGCTTCAGTAAGCAACGTTTCAGTAAGTGTCTGTTATGAGTTTTTTTAACATCGGCGATTATACCTGAATTGCGTTTTTTATGAATCCTTCGGTGATTAAAAATTGGTGATATAATCCCGGCAATGGGATTTCCAACTTGGACTTTGATTGGGATGGGTGTGACCGGTTTTGGGGCGCTCATTGCCATTACTCTAGCTTATGTGGCACAACTGCCACGTTTCCTGACCCGCATTGGCTTGGCTGGTGCACGGCTGGATTTGCGTATACGGGAGTTGACGGGCCTCGCGTTGGCGATGGTGTTGTTGGCGTTTGGCTTTTTTCTGGCGGGTGTGCCGCTGGGGATTGTGGAGGGCGAGACAACGGCCGTTACCCCTCCCACTGTGACTGTTTCTCCTGACGCGGTGTCTAATGATGTGACGACCGAGGATAGGGTTGGTGAAGATGAGGTCGTTGTGG
>QQUD01000068.1 GCA_008501785.1 Chloroflexota bacterium | reverse complement strand
TGCCGCTCCAGTACCGCAAAATTCTCATACGCATCAATCAAATTCCGCGCACAAAACAGCCCTATCTCTTTCGTGTCCACTCCGGGAAGCGGTCCCGAGAAAGGGGGCTGTTGCATTGTAAACTCCCGCACCAAAGGATGCAGACGAATCATCAACCGCATATCCTGATATTCAATGGCTTCATTATCATCCGAAGCCTGCATTACTTGCTTATCCAACAACTCCAACAGAGACGCCGCTACCAACTGCCGGAGCGTCTCCGCCAGCGTTATATCTTCAAAAAAGTCCTCTGCTTCATCCGGTAAGCCTGCCATCAGCCCTAGCCGGGCTGCCGGAAGTTGTGCTGCTTCCTCAAACGCTGCCGCGACTCGCAGCAGCAGCCGCGCTTCATCACTCGGAAGCTGCGCCCACTGCTCCATCAAAACTGCCTGCAAGCCCGTCTCATGCGCCGTTTGTACCGGTAACCTTTTATTTTCGATTACCGGTAGCGCACCCTGCTTGTGCAAGGTGCGCCGGTATGCTGCCAGTTTCAACGCCGGTCTGGCACCCAACTGCGCCCCCGCCACCTCCAGTGCCAGCGGCAAGTAGCCAACCATCTGGCAAATTTCACGGGCCGTTTCATGCTCTGGGTACTCTGCCTGTTGAAATGACTGGCGTGCCGGGTGCCGCAGCAATAGCTTCAACGCCGCATCCTCTGGCAATACTTTCAGCGGCACTGGCGTAAAATGGTACAGTTCACCGCTGCGTGTCGTAAACATCAGTGCCCCTGGCAGGTTCGCTGGAACCCACTCTCGCCCCAGCGATTGCGTTAGCGTCAGCGGGTCTGGCAGGTTGTCTAACACCAGCAAGCTGTTTGGGTGTGCCTGCAAATAGTCAAATGCCGCACCAATCCAATCATCTTGCGAACGGGTTTGTTCAGGCTCATCTTCCCACGGCTTCGGCCACATAACTTTGGGGCGATTTTGGAAGCAGTGATTCAACAACTCAGGCAAACGGTTACGTTGTTGACAAAATTGAATCAATCCCCGTGCAAACGAACTGATCGTGTCGTTGTGGCCTGCTATTTCTTCATGATTGACACCCAACTCCAAACACAGGTCTTGCAACTCGCTGATATTGAAATATTTCACTAACAGCTTCCGCATTTGCATTTGTGGCAACAACAGGCCATCTAACCCGATTAGCTTTTGCCCTAATTTGCTAAATTCTTCGCGCAGGGGAAAGGCGGCGTTGAGCCAAAAGATGCCATCGGGGAAATGTGCTGCGGCAAGGGCGCGGTAGCAATACTCAACGGCGAGCTGCGTTTTGCCAATGCCGCCCATGCCGGTTAAGCCTGCAGGGTTGATGCCTACCTGCCCTTGTCCATTGGCGGTGAGGGCGTTGTGCAAGGCGTCTAGTTCAGCCTCACGCCCCACAAAATATGTATTACGCGGGAAAGGTACGGTGAAAAATGTGTCGTTTTTCATGGATTGATTTTCAATTTTCGGTGACCAAGATTGGAATTAGTATGCGGGAATTGTGAGGATTATGCAAGGTGAGGATGGAAAAGCGATGCAGGTATGGTAGGGGCTAGGTAGGCGGGTACTTATTTTGCTAAACGAAAACCTTTTCTCCCGCCTACCTCGCCCGTTTGCTGGACAAGAAGGGCGAGGTGGCGCGGAGATGAGGTTTTTTGTTTTGATAAGGTATTGCCGCGCCATCCCGCCCGTACGACAGGTTATGGTGTGGCAGTGTAAACGGCCGTTGCAATGCCAATGTCCTGTACAGCCACGCCTGTTAAATCGGCAACTGTGATTTGGGTGTCATGGGAACGGCCGTTACTCACCCCACCAATCACATTCCCCAACTCAACCAACCGATCCTGCGTCAACAATCCTGCCTGAATCGCCTGATAAATTTCACCGCGTGCCAAACATTGCGGGATGCTGTCCGCCACCACCACATTTGCACGTGCCAGGATGTGCGCGTCTAGCTCTTGTTTGTGCGGCGTGTCGCTGCCGACAGCGGTGATGTGTGTGCCTGGTTGCAGGTCGGATGCGTGGAGCAATGGCGTATCGGATGGGGTGGTGGTCACGATTAGGTTGCAGGTTTGTTGGATAACGGCCGTTTCTCTCGTCACCTCCACCCGAAAACCCAACGGCGTCATCTCATTCTGATAGGCTTTTAGCTCTACCTCACTCAATCCCCAAACCAACACATCTCGACAGGGCGTAATATCTTGCAAATAACCTAGCTGCAGGCGAGCCTGAATGCCTGCGCCAACAATGCCAATCCGCTTCACCTGGCTAGGGGCCAGATATTTGGCCGCGATTGCACCAGCAACGGCCGTTCGAATATTTGTTAAATGCCCCTCATCTAGCAAAATCGCTTCTGCCTGTCCCGTTTGCTGACGAAACAACAACATCATGCCGTTGCTAGAAGATAGTCCTAACTGTGGATTGTCGTAAAAACCAGACGCTATCTTGATGACATAATAATCATCTTTCTGGATATAACCATATTTGATATGTACTTCACCTTTTTCTAGCAACAATTCTCCAACAGGCGGGACCACGGCCTGCCCCGCAGAATATTTGCGAAACCCTTCTTCAATAGCCGGAAATAAGTCCAGCGAAGGCAAGGCAGCTTTGATTTGATCGAGCGTTATGATTTTCATGATTACCCTTTAAACATGTGAATGTTTCGGTCGAAAATTCGGTGAGGCGTAAACGCCCCACCTACGAGATCGAAGCCCTTTCAGGGCTAAGACCTCTTCAGGCCCAACGGGCCGTCCACCTCGTAGCTGAGGGCTTATGAAAATTCATAAAATAAACCAGTAATAGTAGGGGCTAGGCAATCGGCCACGATCTTGACCTAGCAAAGGGCCTTCTCTCTGATTGCCTCGCCCTGATTGCCGCAATTTCGGGCGAGGCGGTGGCGAGACAAGGTCATTTGCTTCTGCCAATGCCTTTCTCCACCACCTCGCCCCTACCAAACCTATTACCGAAATAAATTTTTAATCGCCATCAGCCCTCAGCAAAATTGGCTTCACAATATCACCTTCAACGTATCCAAACTAATATTCGCCCCACACAACACAATAGCAACACGCTGTCCTTTGAAAGAAACGGCCGTTTTCAAAAAAGCCGCAATCGCCACCGCCGCCGACCCTTCAATCAGCATGTGCTGATTCCCCATAAATTCACGCAAACTGGTGGCAATTTCTGCTTCGGTGACAGAAATGTATTGGTCTACATGGTCACGGCAAAGCGGAAAAGTAATAGACCCTGGCTCAACCCCACCTGCCGTACCGTCTGATAGTGTGGGCAGCGAAGGCAAATCGAGCAGTTCACCAGCAGCAACAGATTGCGCCATCACCTGTGAGTTTTCGGGTGAACAGCCAATCACCTGCACGGATGGCTTGACTGCTTTCAAAAAGGAAGCGATGCCACCAATTAGCCCGCCGCCGCCCACAGAGACAAAAACGGCATCGAGTTCGGGCAGCTGGTGCAACAATTCGGCCGCGATTGTACCCTGCCCCGCAATCACAAATGGGTCGTTGTAGGGCGGCACATAGGTCATGCCATTTTCGGTGGCGAAGGTGCGGGCGTGCGCTTCGGTTTCGATGCTGTCGGTGCCAAAGGTGCGGATGTCGGCTCCGAGGCGGCGAATGGCAGCAAGTTTGGTGGGAACGGCCGTTTCCGGCACAAACACAATCCCACTGGCCCCCACCTGCTGCATCGCAAACGCACATGCCGCCCCGTGATTGCCCGTCGAAGCTGTCACAATCCCACGCGCCCGTTCACCCTCATCCAGCGACAAAATTTTGTTGAGTGCGCCCCGCGCTTTAAACGAACCGGTGTGCTGCAAATTTTCACATTTAAAATAAACCTCCGCACCCGTGCGCTGACTGTACGCGGGTGCTGCATCGAGAATTGTTTGACGCAGAAACGGCCGTATTCGCTCCACCGCTTCATTCACCATTTGAGTCGGATTAAAAGTCATAAAATATCCCTTTGCTGTAGAGACGCCCCAGCGGGGCACCTCTACGATTGTTGTAATTCTACAATCAAGTCATGAATTCGGTCGAGCGCGGCAAGCAAATAATTGTGCGGCAAGCCAAAGCTTATACGAACAAACCGATCCATACCAAAATGGTCGCCGGGGACGATCAGCGTACTTTTTTCCTCTCGCAGCCGGTCGGTGAATGTGGTGGAATTGATGTCCAGATGATAGCGCACAAAGGCGATAGCGGCGGCTCCAGGCGGCGTCAGCGAGAACGTGTTTTGATGGCTGTCCATCCATTCCTGCAGCACCGGATACCCGTTTCGGATGTAGCTGCGGGTGCGCTGCAAAATACGAGGGCGCACTTCGGGAGACAGCGCGAGGGCGGCCAGCTTGTTGGACAGCATGGTGGCGCTAATCGTTGTGTATTCGTGTCGTGCCCAAATGTCGTCGATGGTATCGGTGGGAGCCACTGCCCAGCCGATGCGCAATCCAGGCAGGCCGTAGGCTTTGCTCATGCTGCCCATCGCCACCACTTTGGGATAACGGCCGTAAAACGAAGGCGTCTGTTCATCTGTAAAACGTTCCGCGCCACTATACACCTCATCTGACAAAATCCACGCGCCAACTTTGTCCGCAATGGCAATAACGGCGTCCATTTCGGCTGCGGTCATGATGCGGCCGGTGGGGTTGTTCGGGTTGCAGATAGCGATGAGTTTGGTGCGGGAGGTAACGGCCGTTTCCAACTCGTCCAAATCCGGTGCCCATCCCTGATCTTCGCGCAGGTTAAACGTCTTGATAGACAGCCCATGATTGCGTGCAATGCCCCAAATTTGCATGTAATTGGGCAGCATCATCACAATCTCGTCACCGGGAGCCAGCAGCGTGCGCGTGGTGATGTAATTTGCTTCAATTGCGCCCACGGTGACGAGCACGTTTTCGGCCGTTGCGCCATCGTACATTGCCGCAATGTTTTGGCGCAGCACGGGATTGCCGTTGACGTGCGGATAGTTGATGTCGGTGTCGAGTAAGTTGTTCATGATGTCGGGATTGTCCGCCAACAATTCGCGCAGCAGCATCGGATGCACACCGCTTTCAGACAAATTGTATTCAACATCCTGCTCGAAGAGAGACATCATACGTTCCATTACAAAAGGTTGAAAAGTGGTCATTGAATCTCCTGAAAAATAATCTTCCCGGAAGTTTTTTATGACTAACGCTTATCTCGAATAACTTCCGGGAAGATGGTTTCATGTGCGATCTCAGCTTGTTAGCATTTGGCTGAATTGCTGAAATACTCTCTTGCCATTTGAAAACATCCTCTGTATCTTATCCAATTATGGCGCAATGCGGCAGAGGTTGTCGAAGGTTTTTGGCACAAAATGGTTTCGATTGCAAAGGATGGCGGCTAAATGACGATGGAACACAAAATAGACAAAATAAATCAGCAAATATTGCAACATTTATGGGAGAATGCGCGGCTTTCTTTTGCGGAAATTGGGAAGCTGGTGCATTTGTCTGCGCCAGCGGTAGCGGAGCGCGTGCGCAAGATGGAGTCGGCGGGAATTATTACGGGGTATCGGGTGCAGGTTGACTCGGCGGCGATGGGCTTTCCGATTACGGCGTATGTGCTGGTGCAGGTGTTTCACGGGCAAGAGGCTGCATTTGTGGCGTTTGTGAAACAGCAGACCGAGGTGGTGGCGTGTGTGAATGTAACGGGAGAGAAGGCATTTTTGGTGAAAACGGCCGTTTCCACCATCACCCAACTCGACAACCTACTCGACCGGTTTGCGGCATTGAGTGAAACCAGCACCATGATTTTGCTGTCAACGATTGTGGAGCCGCAACTGGTTGGATAAAGAGTCCAATGCAAAAATCAAATACAGTACGACCGGCCTTTGTTTGCAAAGTTTTTGAC
>QQUD01000279.1 GCA_008501785.1 Chloroflexota bacterium | reverse complement strand
GTTGACGGGCCTCGCGTTGGCGATGGTGTTGTTGGCGTTTGGCTTTTTTCTGGCGGGTGTGCCGCTGGGGATTGTGGAGGGCGAGACAACGGCCGTTACCCCTCCCACTGTGACTGTTTCTCCTGAAGCAGTGTCTAATGATGTGACTACCGAGGATAGGGTTGGTGAAGATGAGGTCGTTGTGGTGGAAACGGCCGTTTCCTTATCCATAAGCCCTGCTGCGGTTGGGTCGCCCGAAAGTGGTGCGTTTGCAGGTCCACCGGCAACCAATACACCGATAGGACCCATCGACACATCTGGCATTGGCGCAACGGATGAACTGTTGTTGGAAGGCACGATAACCTTTACCCCAACCCCGTTACCAACCAGCACATTGCCACCGACGGAAACACCACGAGCGACCAGTACATCAACGCCGACACCGACGATGACGCCGACGCCGACCTTAACGCCGACGCCGATTGTGGGTGAAACGGCCGTTATCAACACCGGTGGCAGCACATTATGGGTGCGACGAACACCCGGCGGTCAATCGTTATCCTTGGTACGAAATAATGATCTAGTTATTTTGTCTTCTGGTCACGCAAATCAAGGTGGTATTCTCTGGCGAGAAATTCGCACCGTTGATGGTGTTCTTGGTTGGGTGCAGGAAGAATTTTTATCGTTGAGTGAGTAACAATTTATTCAAACATTTTAGCCAATTAACATGCTAGCCGAGAGTTACACGGTTGCAGGCTGTTCAGTAAGCTTCAAGGAGGCAGATTGTGAAAAATCCCAAGTTTGAAATTTATCAGGGTAGTAATGGAAAATATTATTTCCGATTGTTTGCGAAGAACGGGCAAAAGATATTAAGTGGCCAAGGATATGCAGCCAAGGCAGGTTGTAAAAATGGGGTTGAATCAGTCAAAACCAATGCCCCCAATGATGATCTCTACGAACGCAAAGAGTCATCTAATGGCAAATTCTATTTCAATTTGCTGGCTGCAAATAAGCAAATAATCGGTACAAGCCAAATGTATGCCGGAAAGCCAGGACGTGATAATGGTATCGAAGCTGTGAAACGGGCTGTTGCAGATGCTGGTGTTGCTGAGGCACTTTAAGTAAAAAAGTTTTAGAAAGCGTTAACGCAGATTTCGAAGATTTGAGACGCAGATGACGCAGATTTTCTGATTCTTTATCCGCGTTTACCCGCGCAAATCTGCGTCCCATTTTCTTCTTCCACGTTCGATCCGGAAGAACCATGTAAAATAAAGAAAAAAGAGCGCAGATATTCTGCGCTCTTTTGATTTTTGGTAGAGTGTGTTTGTTTTACTGACCAGGTATTTGTAGTGTTTGCCCTGGATAGATGACATAGGGTGCTGGAATATCATTAGCAGTTGCAATGTTTGGCCAGGGAATACCGTATTGCAGCGAAATCTTAAATAGCGTGTCGCCCGGTTGCACCAGGTGCGTAAATTGAGGGGATGGGCCAGGCGTGCTTACTGGAATCTTGAGTGTGTCGCCAACTTTTATGATATTGGGGTTGACCAATCCATTTGCCTCTGCGATTTGTACCCAACTGATGCCATATTTCAAGCCAATGCGGAAAAGGTTGTCGCCCGGTTGCACGATGTAGGTTGTTTCGGTTGCGGGTGATGGTGTTGGTGTTGGTTCACCACCAGTATCTCCTGGAGGTGCCAGTTTGAGAATTTGTCCCACATAAATTCTGTTTGCATTGGGTAAATTGTTGTATTGTGCCAGCGCAACCCAGGAAACCTTATATTTCAGGCCAATGCGGTACAAATTTTCTCCAGCAGCAACTGTGTGGGTTGTTGGCTGATCACCTGTTTCTTGTGCTGTATCGGTTGCTGTTGTTTCTTCGGCTGGCGCATCGGTCGTGGTTTCTTCACCGTCAGTTTCGGTCGTTTCCGTGGTATCGGCTGCGTCTGTCGTTTCAGCAGGTTGTTCTGTTGTGTCAGAAACGGCCGTTTCTCCCGTTTCTTCTGCAGGTTGTGTATCAACAGTTTCCTCTGCAGGCTGTGTGTCGGTTGCTGCTTCAGATGGTTCTGCATCGGTGCTTACAGGTTGTTCAGCAGGTTCACTGCCATCGGTGCCCCCACCGACATTTGGGTCTTCTATGACCGCTTCTGCCCCAGTGTCAACGGCTGTGTCCACTGCTCCAGAATCTGCATCGTCAGGCCTTGGTGTAGGGCGTTCGCAGGCAACAAGCACAAGGCTGATTGCCGTCAGAAATAGTAGTAAAGAGAATAAATGTCGTCGAGATACCATTATGAACCTCCGCAAGCTACCTTTAGTGTTGAATTGGAATAATGAGCGGTTCCTTTTATACAATCAAATACATTAACATAAGCAACCAAACATAATATATCATGGAAATTGCTTTACGTAAAGTTGTTTGTTGCGTCAATCCATTTGTGCTTTCAGTCTGTTTTAGAGAAATTGGAAATCAAAAATATAAATGGTAACCGTTCAGGTGCGACGCACTTTTCCCAGAGAAATGCGCCACAACAATGTCGTTTGCAAATGCGTCGCACCTTTGGGACTGAACGCTTACCATAAATGTTATATATTTTATAGACATTTTGTATTTCATTTTCTATTCTCGCAAAATATAAAAGTGTCTAGGATTATTAGACATTGACCTCAGATAGAACATTGTAGAATGAATAGAACAGTTTGTGGATTAAAGACAGATAGGTTGAACAAGCTAAACTTAAAGACGCATTCCGAGATGCAGAAGCGTATGATATAATCCAAATCGGATTGCACACACAACATTCGATTTTGATTATATGTTTCCATTTTTGCATCTTTTTTTATGCCTGGACATGGAATAACTATATGGGGAGCCTGCGACCGATAATCCAAAATTGACAAAAAGAGTTAAGTCATGAGTGGAGAACGTATCCTGGTAATTGATGATAGCAAGGAAATGGTCCGACATCTCACGGAAGATGTATTGCCGTCCTTTGGTTATAAAACAATATTTGCGCTTGATGGGCAATCTGGTCTGAAGCTGATTCGACAAGAAAAGCCAGACCTAGTGATGCTAGATTACAATTTGCCTAAAATGACAGGAATTGATGTGCTGCAACAAATGGCGCAGGAATCCCTAAGTACGCCTGTCGTGCTTATGACTGGCTATGGGTCTGAACTAAGTGCCATTAAAGCATTTCGTCTTGGGGCTAAAGATTATTTGATTAAGCCGTTTACGGTTGATGAAATTGTAGAGACGATTGATCGGGCCTTGGTCGAGACGCGTCTGCTGCATGACAAAGCTGAATTGGCTGAACAATTACGTCGGGTCAAAGTTGAGATGAGCCGCCAAACCAATGAAATGAAAACGTTGTTTAACATTGGCAAGGCGATCACTGCGTTGTTGAGTGTTGATAAGGTGTTGGAACGGGTTTTAGAGGCGGCTACCTATTTGATTCATGCCGAAGAGAGTGCGATTTGGCTGCCAGATGAAACGGGAACACAATTGGTTGCCTATGAAAAGAGTGGCATGCGGGCCACGGAAACGGCCGTTCCCCACCTCTCTGTCTCTGACTCACCTATTGGGCAAGTGTTAAGAACAGGACGGCCGTTACGCCAATCCATATTTTCCGGCAAAGGCATTAAATTAAAGACTGGCTTTTTCGCTCGTTCAGTCCTTTGTGTACCCCTCAAACTGCGTGGGGTCACCGTTGGCATTCTCAGCGTCAGCAACATGTCCGCACTGCGTTCGTTTAGCAAGCGAGATGAGTTTTTACTCTCCTTCCTGGCCGATTATGCAGCGATTGCCTTAGAAAATGCCCGTGTTTTCCAGGCTGCTGACCAGGCATTAGCAGCCCGGTTAGAAGAATTAAATACGCTCATCGAAATCACACGTACCATAACCTCCTCACTCGACCTCGACGAAATCGTCCGATTAACTATCAAACAAGTTCATGATAGCTGGCATATAAAAGCATCCTCATTGTGGCTGCTCGATGAACAACGACAGGTGCTGAAAGTATTAGCAAACGTAGGCACACCTGCCGACATTTTAGGCAAAATTGAAGTGCCTCTTAACAAGGGTATTGTTGGCAATGTAGCCGCGACTGGCAAATGGACATTTACCAATGATGTTAGTGCCGATCCGCTCCATTACCGTCAGGTTGATAGCATTACAGGATTCCAAACCGAATCCATTTTATGTGTGCCACTCCTATCCCGAGGTAAAGTAATTGGTGCGTTGCAACTGTTAAACAAAGAAGATGGTGATTTTGACGACCAAGATGTTGAACGCGCTTTATCAATTGCTGCTGCCGTCGCTATTGCAGTGGCAAATGCGCTTTTGTTCCATGAATCCGAATCACGTAAACAACAGTTAGAAACAACCCTTGAGCACAACAACAATCCCATTTTGATCACAGACAGTGAAGATAACCTGCATTTGCTCAATCATGAGGCTCGTGTGCGTTTCCAATTGACGTCGGATGTGATCGGGCAGCCAGTTGTAGACGTTGTAGAACCACCAGAATTAGTTGATTTGCTGATTAAATCAAGTGCTTCGCAAATAGAAGAACTCGTTTTACCTGATGATACAATTTGGCTGCCTCGCATTGCGCCTATTCCTGGACACGGCCGTATCATTATTTTGCAAGACATTACCGAACTGCGTGAATTAGACCAGGCTAAAGACCATTTTGTGGCCACCGTTTCACACGATATGCGTGCCCCACTCAACAACATCAGTGGATTTGCCACAATGCTTGCCGATTACGGCGAACTAAATGAAAAACAAGCAATGTTCGTAGAACGCATTGTCATCTCTACCAATCAAATGATGGACCTCGTCAATGATTTGTTAGAATTGGCCCAAATTAATACCCAGCGCGATCCAGTCCAGCAAGCATGTAATATGGTTGAAATTGTTACCGAAGTTATCCAGGAATATGAAGCAGTCGCTTCCGCTAATAACATCTCATTGATTCTTACCTCCGAAAATGGCATTCAATCCGTCTCTGGTGATCCTAATCAACTTCGCCGTGCAATTAGCAACCTGATTGATAATGCCATCAAATTTTCACAACCAGATCATGCAATCTATATCACCATCAGCAATGTGCCCGAGTACGTAACAATTGCTGTCCGTGATGAAGGTGCAGGTATCTCAGTATCTGATTTACCCTATATTTTTGATAAATTTTATCGAGGAAGAAATGTTAATGGGTTTACCGACGGAACAGGATTGGGGTTGGCATTAGTTCGTTCCATTGCGGAAGCACATGAAGGCCATGTGGCGGTCGAATTGCACGAAGGGAAGGGGAGCGAATTCATTTTACAATTACCCATAATACCTCAGCTTAAAAAACCATTGGCAAATTAATGGTGGATATGTTTGATCTTGACGCTTTTTTCATCGGTACCGTCATTGGAACCACAAGTTCCATCAGCGGCGCGTTAATTGATTATTTTAGATCGCGATATGCAAAGGAAAAAAAGTCAAGTTTACCTGGATGTATTTATTTAGTATCAGGTGGTTTAGGTGTGTTAGGGTTCATTGTCATCATCGTATCATTCATTTTGCAGAGCGTTGGACGTGCACTTTCTGCTGGATTAGGTGTGCTTGTTGGGTTTACTTTAAGCTTTATCTTGCTCATGATTTTGTGGATTTTCATTCAAAGCAGAAACAATTGATTAAATTAATTATGCGTAGCTCTGTTTGCAAACTCTTGTTATAATCTCTCTGTGCCTTGTATTCCCCATAAAGAAGGATCGGAACATGCTGGCCAAAGTAGTAAGTTGTGCCATAGTTGGACTAGAAGCAGACCTCGTAGATGTCGAAGTGGACGTGATTCGAGGTGCGCCCGCATTTAATCTGGTTGGTTTGCCAGATGCGGCCGTTCGAGAGAGACGTGATCGCGTTCATTCAGCC
>QQUD01000261.1 GCA_008501785.1 Chloroflexota bacterium | reverse complement strand
AACAACTAGCAAGACAGCCAGTGCCGGATCAAAAATTGGACGATTGGGTAATCGGTGCAGCGCCTTTTCACTGTGCCACAGAAACCCAGCCAGGGTCAATCCCAAATTGCGCCACAGGGATTCTGGGGCTGCCGCCGCTGCTAACCGCCGGTTAAAGAGGCCAGGTTGTGAGATGAAGAGCCACAGTAGCGGGGACAAAATCAAAACGGCCGTTCCGCCCATCACCATGCCACCTGATATGAAGTGCTGCCAATTGTTTCGAATCTTAGGCAACCAAAGTAAAACAATAAGCACAAGCAGCAAAGGCAAGGCCCGGGCAATAACGCTCGTGTATGGCGTGATGCCAATCACAATCCCGGCTATTAAAAAGTCTCGGCGGCGACCCTCACGCAGCGCTCGCCAAAACAGCCAGACGGCTGCGATAATGACAGCCGTTGCCAATGTCGGCTCCCATCCCATGCGGCTGTTGAACAAAAATGCATAATTGCTGCCTAAAATGGCAGCGCTCGCGACTGCCACCCATGCGGTATCTCGGCCCAACTTTGGCTGCAAAATATCGCGCACGGCACCAAAAAGCAGCATCACGCTCAACCAACCGGCCAGGGCAGCTATCCAACGGGGAGCCAGATGCCCTGCCCCCAGCGACAATGCTGCCGCTGTTAACCAGAAAAAGGCTGGTTCACCTGTCTTATCAGGATAATAAAGCTGCGGGGCGTCAATCCCCAGCGTGATCCGTTGGGACGTGCTCAAGTGGTAAGCTTCGTCGTACCATAAACCTGGGGGGAAACTGTCGAAACGAAACCAGCGCAGCCCACCAGCCAGCACGAGTACAATTAGCATGGTTGCGAAAACGGCCGTTTTTGATTGACGCCATTTATCCATAAAATGTGATTGCCTATCTGATTGTAGAAACGGCCGTTTTTATCCGCTCTAACGCCTCTGCCAAAATCGACCGAGGACAAGCTAGATTAAACCGCTCAAATCCTTCCCCTTCAGGCCCAAATAATTCGCCCTCATCCAGGTACACTTTGGCACATTCCATCATTAATTCTTTGCGTGATTTGGAGTCCAACCCTAATGTGCGACAGTCCACCCACACCAGATATGTTCCTTCGAGCGGAATCACTTTAAGCTGTGGTAGATTTTCTGCTAAATAAGATTTAAGAAAGTGGTAATTCTCTTCAATATACGCCAACACTTCCTCCAGCCACGGCTCTCCATGGTTGTAGGCGGCTTCGGCTGCAATTGGGCCAAACACATTCGCACCATAGACACCGTGACTGTTCATTTTTGCATGAAATGCTTCTCGTTTTTCGCGATTAGGAATGATTATGTTCGATGTTTTTAAACCAGCAAGATTGAATGTTTTACTTGGCGCCGTACAAATAATGCTGTTTTGAAAAAGTTGCTCACTAATGGTTGCTAAAGAAGTGAAGGTGTGACCATTTACAATCAAGTCACAGTGGATTTCATCTGACACAATAAGCACATCATTTGCCATACAGATTTCAGCAAAACAGGTTAGCTCTTCTCGGGTCCAAACCCGCCCAACCGGGTTGTGGGGGCTGCACAAGATTGCCATTTTAACGGCAGGATCTGCCGCTTTTTGAGCCAAATCGTCGAAGTCGATGTGATAACGGCCGTTTTCGTACACCAACGAATTCGACACAATCTCACAGCCATTATTTTCCACCGCCGAAAAAAATGGATAATAAACCGGGCGCTGAATTAGCACCTTTTCCCCTGGTTGCAAAAACGTCTCGACCAGCATATGCAGTGCGGGGACGACACCAGGTGACAACTCAATCCACTCCTTTTCAACAGCATATCCATAGCGGCGCGAAATCCAATCAATAACCGTTTCGAAATAACTGTCTGTCGGCTTTGTATACCCAAAAATACCGTGTGCCACCCGCTTACCAAGTGCGTCAATCACTGCCGGTGGTGACTGGAAATCCATATCTGCTACCCATAGCGGCAGGAGTCGCCTGTCGCCATATTTCGCATGAGCCGCATCGCTATAGATTGATTCATCGCCCACACTTACAAACTCCCATTTAACGCTATACGTGCCAATGCGATCTACTTCCTGATCAAAATTAAAGGTCATTTCTCTTTCCTTTTATTTTAGCAATTCAGCAATTCAGCAATTCAGCTAGTCAGCTAGTCAGCCAGAAGGCTGAAATGCTGACTGGCTGAAATGCTGAATTGCTATTTATTTTGTTAACGGCCGTTCCACCAACCCACGTGGCTCTTGCACCCAAAAGTGCATCAACAGCAGCGCACCCAAATTGACCACACAGCCCAACGCAAACAGCCAATCGTATCCCAATCCAGCCAACCCTGCGCCGATAAGTGGGGCCAACGAGCTGATAATGCCCACACTCGTATTCGTCAAACCCGCATAAGTCGGCCGTTTTTCCGGTTCACAAAACTCCATCACAATCAGTATGCCAGAAACAATCGTGGCCCCTAAATTCATGCCCAGCAGCAAAAACACAACGAAAAACCAGCTTGCGTTCGGGGCCAGCCAAGCCATGCCAAACGCCAACATCGCCGACAAAGCACTCAACTCCAGCGTCAGCTTGTGGCCATATCGATCTGCCAAAAAGCCAAACAGCAAATTCCCTACCGTCTGCCCTGCCAGAAACAAAACCGTATAAACACCAACCGTGCTATCTGCTACTTGCCAATGCTGTACAGCTGCAACCGTGACAAAACCGGTTCCCATCATTCCCATCGCCAGCATCAAACGTGCAACCAAAAAGTGTCGATAATTCCTATCTTTTTGAATAATCTGGGGAAGCTCTGCCCAATACTCACGTTCACTGAGCCGAGGTTTCGTTATTGGCTGAACCGGTTCACGAGCCAATGCTATAAAAACCCAACTAATTGTAATTCCGGCTGCGGCAATCAAAAAGACATAAACAAAATTCATGGGAAATGGAAAATTATCCAGCAGCCATGCACTAAAGCCTGCAGCCAATGCCCCCACACCCGCACCTAAAAAAAAGGAAATGCCGAAAAAACGACCGCGTCGCTGAACCGGAATGATGCGAGCAACCATATCTTGCCATGCTGTCGCAATCACACCCGCCCCCACGCCATGCCACGCAAAAGCCAGCAAAAACAAAACAAGCGCCCACGTTAATGAACGTATCGCCATAAATGCAGACAGCACAATCACAAACAGGGGCAATCGCTCCGAAAAGAAACCAAAATTAACCACGACTGGCTTTTTACGCGGCAGCCGTTCCACAAAATTGGCTGTAAAAAGCTGCGGCAAATACCACCCCCCCTGAGCAATCACCGCCGCAATCCCAATCGCCAATGGATTATCTGACAACTTGCTCACAAACAGCGGCACAATCGTGGCCGACGAGATAAAGCTATTCCCAAACGAAAAAAAGGCCACATCCAACACATTTACCGTAAAATTCCAACGATAATTTTTTTCAACTTCGGCCTCAATTTCCGTATCAGTACGAGACGGAACCGGCAAGTCCATTTGCAATAACCAACGTAACATCAACTTTGGACGAATCATGGCGAGAATCGTATAACATTCGCTGATTCTGGGCAATGTAATTTCATGAACGTGGCATCACTAACATATGAAAGCTATCTTCCCGGAAGTTTTTTAGCGTTTCAGGTTTATCATGAACAACTTCCGGGAAGGTCATTTACGATGCAATTTTTGAGGAGATTTTTTAAAACGCATAGGCTCTAGTACTGAAACCAACATCTTTTGTCGGGTAAAATGTTTGCGAATGGTTTCAGTTTAAGTGTTCCGGTGCAATATGCTATCCGGCAATACTTGTTGGTCGGAACACTAGGCTGATGAATGAATATTTGTAAAGCGATTTTGAAAATCGCTCTACGTTTACGAAGATGGAAGCTATTCGTCTTTATCTGGGTCGTCCCTCAGGGAATAGTTGATATCCTCCTTCGGGATTGCCGCGCCAATTGATGATGTAACATGGCTTTGCTGGAATCGGCTCGACCTTTTTTCGTATACCAGCAATCACCTGATACAAGCTATCATCTGAAATGCCCTCACGACCCAAGTTATCTGGCCACACATTGACAATCACTTCTGTTTTTGTGTGTCGAATGCGCGGATGTCGAATGAGATAATGCAAAACGCCTTGTTCAAGGGGTGCTAAATCTTTGAGGACTGTTTTACCCTGGAATATTTCACCGGTCTTTTCATTGAGCCACAGCTTACCCAACCCACGCCCTTCTTTTTCACCGATAAAAGTAGCCAACAAAACACTCGATATTTCCCAACCCGAATTTGTATGTGCGCAAATGCCTTTCTCGGCCAGATGCTGTAAAACAACCTGATACTGCTGCTGCACATTTTTAAAGGAGGGGCGTCCGCGTTGGGGGGTGGAGGTTTGGTAAACGGCCGTTTCCCTCTCCCCATGTTGCAACTTCTGAATTTCCGACAGCGTCAACAACTCTTCCTGGTTGAGACCACCCAAAATCTCCTCTAGCCGATACCGAATCGTTTGCTGCTGCAGCAAGATTTCTGCCCAGACCTGTCGCTCTGGCAGTGGGGATGTCATCGACCACCAATTACTAATCATCTTTAGCAGCGACGGAATCCCACCCGAAAATTGTTTAAAAACTTGAATATCTTCCTCTGTTGGTGTCATCTTTGATGAATGAGTTTCTTGTTTGATTAACAAACGGGCATCACTATCATCCATTGGACCCACCCAGCACACGCGTGTGTCCAGCACTTCATAAAGCTCTCCCAATGCGTATGGATCAGGTAAATAAGCCACTTCTTGACGCATCCCCATCACATAAAAAAGCACATCTTTAAAACTATCACGCAAGCCACGCAATGCATTTGTCATAAAAGGCTGCGCCGTTTCGCAAAACACGTCAAACCGGTCAAATACAAACACTACGCGCTGATCGCGTGCCCGAAACTGGATCAACAATTCGCGCAAGGCACTTTGCACCAAAAACGGGTCGCGTACTGCTTTGTTTTCCAAATACAGTGAATTGATCACCTGTTTTAACGACGTATCTAAATGCTCACAATTTTCATGAAACGCTCGTAGAATGATACGGTAAAACGTTTCTGTGGTATCGTCAGGCAAATTATTTAAATCAAGCGGAACTAATGTTGCCTGCACTTGATGCGCCGCAGTTAAAGATTGAATGACATCCATTCGATGGCAAATAAACCCAAGAAAATTTGATTTACCCACACCGGGAAGCCCTGTCACACTGCCGCTCCTGCCCTCAACTATCCATTTAATAAGAATTCCCACTTCACGTGCACGGTAAGACGCTGAATATTGCGACCAAGCTCGTCTTGTTGACATACTATTTTCTCCAAAAGGCAGCTAGAGGTGGGAGCTAGTGGTTTAATCCTACGCTAGCTCTAGCTCTGTCCTCTAAACTTTCTAACGAATTGCTGTTTTTTCGCTCTTCCTTTTTTTAGTATATGCAATTTGAAGTCGTGATATTTGTTACTTGTC
Source organism: Chloroflexota bacterium (assembly GCA_008501785.1). Next base: position 407 of record QQUD01000261.1, on the reverse strand, counting down.
TGTCACGTCTTAAGAATTTGACGAATAGTACCCCCATCAGTTAACATTCTTATGAATTTACCAGTCATGCGCAGCAGTCGCACTGTGATAAAAGTGAACGGGAACCTTTTTTCACAGAAATAGAAAAAAGTAGGGAAAAATGGCAGTGTTTGAAAATGGATATGCATTGGTTGTGGGTGTTGCAGATTACGCTCAGGTGCGAAAGTTACCCAATTCAGTTTTGGCAGATGCAAACAGTATTAACGAGTTATTACAAGATGAAAAACATTGCGGGTATCCAGCGGATCAGGTCAAATTATTGACTAATGAGCAGGCAACGGCAAATAAAATCAAAGAAGGCTTGTCTTGGCTGGCAGAAATGCTGGAGAGGCGGATACGGCCGTTATCTACTTCTCCGGTCACGGCGG
>QQUD01000606.1 GCA_008501785.1 Chloroflexota bacterium | reverse complement strand
AAATTTAGTGCGAGGAGATACTGAGTCTTTCATGGTTTAAGAGGTAAGCGTTACACAAAGTTACGCAGAGGGAAGACACAGAGTTTCACAGAGAGGAAGAAGCGGAAAAATTAATATATAATTCTCTCTCCTCCTCTCAGTGAAACTCATTCTTATCTCCGTGAAACTCTGTGTAACTTCTTCATTATTCATGTTATGGTGTCGGCCAGGATGGGTCTAAAAAGCGCTGGATTTCGACGAGATAGCCGTTGGGATCGCGGATGAAGCAATGATAGATGTTAAACTTTTCGTTCAATGTTGGTGGTTTTTCAATGGGTACATCTTTTTCTACCAGAAACGTATGCCATGCGTCGACTTCTTGCGAAACGAGTGTCAAAATTACTGGATCGGCCTGTTCGTCGCCGCCAAGCCGTGTGCCTGCACTGCGGCAAAATCCAAGGAAGGCATCGCGTCCCACAGCATAAATGCGGCAGGGTCCCTGGTCCAGCACCAGGTTGAGGCCGAGGATGGTTTGGTAGAAAACGGCCGTTTTCTCCAAATCATCCGTGTGCAAAAAGGTCACTTGCTGCTCAATTGAAGGCCTGTTCATCTTTCCCTCCATCAAAGTTACATGTTAAGTATACGGAAAACGAGAAGATTGTCATGTGATGATTACGGCCGTATCACCATCGACAATAGTACCGTCCATTCATCCTGACTATTTGACTTTACCTCACAAGTAAATTCCTCTTGCCACGGCTCGTACAGCACATTGCCAAGCCTGGCATCTCCGCTACCTAAACCATCTCAAAAATCCAACATTTTTGCAGATCTGACAGGTACCGAAAAACCTGCTAGGTCTCCAGAAATCAAAAACGCCCACAATCGACAATCGAGTTAATTATGGGCGTTCAAAACTAAATTATGAGTTTAGAGATTAATTAGCTCAATCTCCAATTTCCCAATCTCAAATCTTAAATCCGTCGCACTTTAATTTCATTCACAAAGCCGGTCGCTTCAATGCGAATTTTGTTAACGGCCGCTTTATAATCCTCAGTCTGCATCGTGAGCGGGCCTAAAAAGCTTTCCTCTTTACGGCCGTTTACCTTCAAACTGCTCACAAACCCCGACGACTGCACCGATACCCCGACAGACTCCGGCACAATCAGCTCAATATCGCCAACAAAATTCATAAATCTAAAAATGGTTATACCTTCGGGCAAATTTGCTTTCGTTACATCCAAGGTCGCATCGGCAATAAACGATTGAAACTCTTCGCTTTGTGCATCCCATTCCCCAGCCCGGTCAAATTCAGCCAGGAAGCGTTGGGTAACGGCCGTATCCCGTTCTACCATTCCAGGCCGCAGCAGCACAAAAATCCCCAATCCAATCAGCATCAACGGCCAAAAGAACGCACTCAAATTAATATCAATCACATTGTCTAACAAAAAAACAGCACCCAACAATATAATGATGATGCCTACAATCACTTGTCCACGTGGATGAAATCCAACTTGCTTGTCCACCAGGACCTCCTTATCATTCAAATACCTACACAGTAAAATCCACTGTGCTTCTAATTTTAACATCTATGTTTGCTTTACGTACAATCTGGTAAACTGTTGCAAAAAGAGACAACTCCCACTCTCAGGATCATTCGTAAACAAGTTGTATATTGGTATATTGATGTATTGGTGTATTGGTCAAGTTCAATAAACGAATAGACGAATAAACGAATATACCAACACCTAAATAATGAATAAACCAATAGGGTCTAAAAAATCAAGGAAAATCACATGAAATTCAACAACCACACATTCCCAAGCCGCCGCTCAAATATCGTAGCCACAAATGGCATTGTAGCTACCAGCCAGCCGCTCGCCGCGCAGGCCGGTTTAAGCATTTTACAGGCCGGTGGCAATGCCGTTGATGCTGCCATTGCCACGATTGCAACCATGTGCGTTGTTGAACCATGCTCAACCGGTATCGGCGGCGACGCATTTGCCCTCATCTGGATGGCCGATGAGCAAAAATTATTCGGCATCAATGCTAGCGGTCCGGCATCAATGGAGTTAACGGCCGATTTCGTTCGCAGCCAAGGGCATCAAACAATGCCCGCGCAGGGCGGACTCCCTGTCACTGTTCCCGGCAGCTTGCGTGGCTGGCAGCTTGCCCTCGAAAAATTTGGCACCATGGGGCTAGATACGCTGCTGAGTCGCCCCATTCAATACGCTCGCGACGGCTTTCCCGTGAGCGAACTGATTGCAGCCCAGTGGCAGCTTTCACTTGAAAAAATGAGCGTCTACCCTGACTCAAAGCGCGTTTGGGTTCCTGAGGGGCATACGCCCCACGCCACTGAATTATTCAAAAATCCAGAATTTGCTAGCAGCTTGATGGCATTGGCCGATCAAGGGTACGATGCTTTCTATTTGGGGGATATTGGCCGACAAATTGTCGATGCCGTGCAGGCAACAGGCGGCAAGTTAACCCAGGATGACTTAGCCAACTATGCCGCAGAATGGGTAGACCCCATCAGCACAAATTATGGAGATGGATACGCTTTTCATGAAATTCCACCCAACGGACAAGGACTCACAGCTCTCATCGCTTTGAACATCGCTTCTGGATTTGATTTACAAGCGTTAGGCTATGGCACAGCCGATTATTATCACGCCCTCATTGAAGCTACCAAACTCGCTTTTGCCGATGCTCACGCCTATATCGCCGACCCACGTCAAACCGATGTTCCCGTTTCAGAATTGCTCAACCAATCCTATGCCGACCAGCGCCGTGCGCTTATACAAATGGACCAGGCGCTGCTCCCCACACCCGGCCAACCAATGGATTTGGGCGATACGGTTTATCTGACAGTAGCCGATGGCGATGGCAATATGGTGAGTTGGATTCAAAGCCTATACCAAGGATTCGGCAGCGGTGTCACCGCAGGCACAACTGGCATCCAGTTGCAAAATCGTGGCGCGAATTTTAGCCTAGAACCGGGGCATCCAAATGAAGTGGCTCCTGTCAAACGGCCGTTTCACACCATCATTCCCGGCTTCATCACGCGGCACGGGCAGGCCTGGAGCAGCTTTGGCGTAATGGGTGGGTTTATGCAGCCACAAGGTCATTTGCAAGTTGGTCTAAACATGGTCGAATTTGGCATGGATCCACAAGCAGCGCTGGATGCGCCTCGATTTTATTGGCAAAACGACAAGCTGGTGGCATTAGAATCTACCATGCCGTTAGAAACCCAACTTGAACTAGCACGACGTGGACACGCCCTCCCACCCAAAGACAAGCAATTCCACTACGGTGGTGGGCAGGTAATTGTGCGCGATCCAGTAACCGGGGTTCTCATCGGCAGCAGCGAACCGCGTAAAGATGGCTGCGCTGTTGGTTGGTAAGAATTTTCACGCAAAGATGCAAAGGCGCAATGAAAAAGAACACATTAGGTCCCATTTAGGTCTTTGCGCCTTTACGTGATATTTTTTTACAAATCAAACTTGCAATCTATCAAACACAGATTATAATTCGCATCCGGTTTGCACATCCAACAAGCAAACCCGACTGCACACAAGTTTGTGCTTAACAACATCATTAATTGGATGGGTGGCCGAGTGGTTTAAGGCGCACGCCTGGAAAGCGTGTGGGTGTCACAGCCTCGTGGGTTCGAATCCCACCCCATCCGCTAAAGTATTGCAAACGCAGTCGTCTGTTTGAAAGGGCCGCCGCGCAATACTAGAGGGCGTGACAATCAAAAGTCACGCCTTTTTTGATTGCGATGGGGAGAAACGGCCGTTACAATACAAGTGCTTTGTCAAATTCAGTTCAACTGCAAGCTTTGATTGGTATCCTATAATTTGGCACAATCCATTGCCGATTGAAGTATGTGTCAACCTACTATTGGCAAAGCAAATAAAAGTTTGCGCCGGTAAAATGAGATTTCATGAACGTACCTGATATCAATTCTATCATTCCTTTAATTGCTGCCGGATTTTATGCACTCCTCTTAATTGTGGCATTGGTGCGACACAGCCATCATGCCAAAGCGATGCGCTGGTTTTTGGTGCTGCTCGTTGCCTCATTGGCCTGGGAATTTTCTATCTTCTTTGCGCCACATGTACTGTACCCCAATTTACCATTGAAGGTGCTGTTGGCAAATACGGCCGTTTTAACCATGACAACGGCCGTATACCTCGATTGGCAATTGCGCCAGCGCTGGGTAATTCTTGGTGCAGCCGCCATTTTGTCTGTCATCATCATCGATCTTTTAGCAGCTAATATACTCATTCCAGAAATCGCCACCCTCAATTTACCCTCAATCACCTACGGCAACCTCATTTCCTACCTTACCTGGTTTGGAATAAGCGGCTTACTGCTAATAAGGAGCTGGCGTACCTACCAGCAAACTCATTTCCCCTGGCATGCAAACAGGCTGCTCTACTGGTCCATTTCCCTATGCGTGTTCTTCATCGGCGAGATATTGCTATTCATCACAATCCCAGCCTTGATAATTGTCGGACAGATATTGCGGTATGTTGGCTTGGTGAGCATGTCATATGCCATTTTTTCATTTCGCATTTTTGATGTACGCACCCGCTCCCGGCGGGCATTCGCATTTTTATTAATTAACACCATCTCTGCGCTGCCCTTCGTCGGAGCACTCCTGCTATCGCTCAGAATCAGTGAAGCATTAACAAGCCCCATTCCCATTAGCATCTTTCTGGCAATTATCGCCACGCTCGTTATTTTTTTCTACCAGCCATTCAGAACGGCCGTTGAAAAACTAACCTATCATTACATCATCGGCGAAAGCTTCAACACCAGTCAAGTTGTTCGCAACTACAGTCAAGCCATCTCCCGCACATTAGACGTACAACAACTCTCACTACTCATCATCGGTACGCTTAGTGAGCTGTTAGAAACCAATCGGGGTGCGCTTATGCTGTTTACAAAATTAGAAGATGGACGGTACGAAATCAACCCAATTCCTGGCATGGGGAAAATTTCTCGCACCATTATCAAACTACCAGAAAAAAGTCTATTTGTAGAAACTTTAACCGCGCAGCGGCAACCCATGTTGCAATATGACATCGACTACAATCCCGAATTTTCCTCATTTCGAGACGAAACTAAACAATGGCTGCGAGAACATGCCATGGAAGCATTTGTCCCCATATGTGCAGGAGATGAAATCACCGCCCTGATCGCCATTGGTCCCAAAAATTCTTCGGTCCCCTATCAGCCTAGCGAATTAGAGTTGACTCAGATATTGGCCGATCAAACCGTCGTGGCGCTGCAAAATGCGCGTTTGTTTAGCGAACTTGGAGACCAAAATGAGCATATCCGGGATTTGAACCGTGACTTAGTTGACCAAAACGAACGGCTCGAAATTATGGACCGGGTTAAATCAGATTTCATCACCATTGCTTCACACGAACTGCGCACACCACTCACTCAGGTGAAAGGGTACACCGACATTCTGGCCGCCATGAATGAAGAAAATGCGCTGACGCGTGAACAAACACGGGAAATTGTGGGGCACGTCAATCGGGCCACCGTTCAGCTTGAGAGCTTGATTACAGCGATGTTAGACGCCAGCCAACTTGATGTAGATGGGATGCAGCTTACATTTGTTAAAACCCGGCTCGATACAGTGCTTAAACTATCTGTTGAGCCACTCATCCAGGCGATGCGCGAACGGCGGATTACGCTCACATTAAACGGCATCGAGGATTTGCCACAAATTCTGGCTGATTTCAAGCGGCTGGTGCAATCCTTTACAAACATCATCGGTAATGCAGTGAAATACACGCCAGATCATGGCGACATCACAATTAATGCGCAACTGATCCCCAGCCAAATCGAGGAAGAAGAATTTTTAGAAATTGTGTTTATGGATTCTGGCATCGGTATCGATCCCAAATTCAC
>QQUD01001050.1 GCA_008501785.1 Chloroflexota bacterium | reverse complement strand
CAAATCAAACCGCGCTCGCACAGGCCGATGCCAGCGACGCCTTTTTTGACGACAGCTATGTTCACGAAATTTATCTTACTTTTGACAACGCCGATTATGGCACAGATGGCTGGTACGCTACGCTGTATGAGAGCCACGCCAATGACGCAGATGATCCATACTTTCCCGCCAGTTTTTCGGCCGATGGCGTGACCATTGCCACGGTGGGGGTGCGCTTCAAAGGAAACTCTTCCTTTAACGCAAACAGCATCAAAAAATCATTCAAAATTGATTTTGATGAGTATGATGAAGATAACGACGAGCTTGTCTTCTACGACTTGAAAAAACTCAATCTGAACAATGGATTCAAAGACCCGACCATGCTGCGGGAGAAATTGTTCCTTGACTTTGCAGGCGATTTTGTATCGGCCCCTCGAGCCGTTCACACCAAAGTTTACGTCAACGGCGAATATTATGGTTTGTATACGGCCGTTGAGCAGGTTGACAAAACCTTTGTCCAAAACCGCTTTGGCGACGATGAAGATGGCAACCTATTCAAGGGAGCCGCCAGCGATGCTGCCGACGCAAACGACGACTTTGGTTCAGACCTGACCTGGTTAGGTTCTGATGAGACAACTTATTACAACAACTATGTCTTGAAAACCAATGAAACCGCCAACGACTACTCTCAGTTGGTCACGTTCATCGACACCCTTAACAACAGTTCGGCTGCTGATTTTCCGACGAATCTAGAACCGCTATTTGATGTTGAGAACGGGCTGCAAGGATTGGCATTGAACAATCTGTTTGTTAATCTCGATTCGTACAATGGCTCGGCTCACAACTATTACTTGTACGACCGGGATGACACCGGGCAGTTTACCCACATCCCTTGGGATACCAACGAATCATTTGGCCGATTTACAATGTTTGTATCGTCGGGAGATAATCCTTTGGAATTGGACCCTTTCTGGCTGCCGACTGCCACCAGGCCAGGGGATGATGAAGAACGGCCGTTAATGGAAAACCTCTGGGCCAATGACGACTATAACAACAACTACCTTTGTTACCTCGATCAAATGCTAGACGCAGGTTTTGACGAGACTACCATGGAGGCCCGCATCGGCGAATTGGCAAACCTGATTCGTACCGATTTGTATGCAGATCCCAATAAACTGTATTCCAACGCCCAATTCGAGTCGAATCTAACCACCAATATTCAAGATGGCAGAGACACGATCTACGGTTTGAGTTATTTTGTGCAGCAGCGAGCCGATTATCTACAAAGTGAACTCACCAACTACACACTCGACTGCGCTTCTTTAGCGATAACGGACCTGTCAGGAACGCTGTTCATCAATGAGTTTATGGCCGATAATGATACAACCTTGCAAGACCCTGACGGGACAGGCTATCCTGACTGGTTTGAAATTTACAATGCCGGTGCGACGGAGATTGATTTGCAGGGCATGTACCTGACGGACGATTTGACGGACCCTACGCAACACGCCATTACCCAATCTCTTACGATTCCGGCCAATGGCTACCTGATTCTCTATGCCGACAATGACCCAGAACAGGGAGCCAACCACATCGGATTTAAGCTGGGCAGCAGTGGTGAAGATTTGGCAATTTTCAATACCGATGGCTCCACTTTAATCGATAGCTACACGTTTGGTGAGCAAACGGCCGACACTTCTGAAGGCCGCTGCCCAGATGGCGGCGACACTTGGACTTTCTTTACTTCATCAACGCCGGGAGCCAGCAACGAGCCGTGTGGCACAGCTCCGATCATCTCTACTGTCAGCCATTCGCCTACCGTTCCTGCGGCCTCGGATGATGTGACGGTAACGGCCGTTATCACAGATGATGTCACCCTTAACTCAGCCACCCTCTGGTACAGCATCGGCGGCAGCTATACGGCCGTTACGATGACCGATCAGGGCAGCGACAGTTATACCGCCACCATTCCAGCTCAGGCCGACAACACAACAGTCACTTACTACCTTGAGGCCGCCGACAATGAAAGCTTCACAACCACCGAACCGGCAAATGCACCCACCAGCGCCTACAGTTATATCATTGGCTACGAAGCACCTACTTTATACATAAACGAGTTGATGGCCGACAACGACACGACGCTGGCAGACCCCGATGAGGCAGATAGTTATCCCGACTGGATTGAACTTTACAACCCTGGTTCAGAAGCCATTGATCTGGGTGGCCTGTATTTAACCGACGACTTAACAGACCCGACCCAATTCCAAATCCCGACTGGTTTAACCATTCTGGGTGGTGGCTTCTTGCTCTTCTATGCCGATAACGACACCGAGCAAGGCGATCAGCACACCAACTTCAAACTGAGCGCCAATGGCGAAAGTGTGGCACTTTTGGGCGCAGATGGGCTTACTCAAATTGATTCAGTTACGTTTACCACCCAAACCACTGACATGGCCTATGGTCGCCAAACCGATGGCACAGGCGATTGGGGAACCATGTGTGAAGCAACTCCCGGCAGTGCAAATACCGGCATTTGCACCAGCGGTAACTATGTCATCTATCTGCCAATAGTGGTTAACCCTTAGCGAGCATCTAAAAACCACTTCCCTGTCTGGAGTGGCGGCTTTAGCCGGAACAGTTCCGGCTAAAGCCGCCACTGCGACAACTTATCTTCTTTCTTCTCTTTTCTCTCTCCCCTCTGTGTTTCTCAGTGCTTCTCTGTGTAACTCTGTGTTCCAAATTTAATGCACCCGCCCTCCCAAATCTTAAAATATCGAAAACAGGTTCCAAACAATCTCTTCACAATTCTCTGGCAAAATCATAGTTATATATTGAGAAACAAAAAAGAGGTTTTCAATGGTCACACAAACCGCAACACAATTGAGCGTAAAACAGGATGAACGGGAAACGGCCGTTTCTCTACCGCACATCCTCTCGCACTACGCCCCCATCAGCCTCAACGAAATGAACGATGTGGCTTTACTCAATCGGACAGACACCAAATTTGTCATGACAGAAAGCCAGCTCAAACAAGCGCTTTCTCGCTTGCAAAACCGGTATCGCGTATTGGAAATCAAACAGCAGCGCCTGAACCAATATCAAACGCTTTACTTTGACACCGAGGCTTTTGATCTGTATCAAAAACACCACGCTGGTTGGACAAATCGCTACAAAGTGCGTTCGCGAGAATATGTGGATTCACACATCTCATTTTTTGAGGTGAAACACAAAACCAACAAAAACAGGACGGTTAAAAGCCGAATGCAGACAGATGATTTGGCAACGGGGTTTGATGCGGAAACGGCCGTTTTCCTACACAATCACGCGCCACTCAACGCCAACACCCTGCATCCAACATTGTGGAACAGCTTTACCCGTATCACGTTGGTAAGCAATGTTCGCCCAGAACGGCTAACGCTGGATACAAACCTGGCATTCCATCACGACCAAGATAACGTGACATTACCCGGCATTGCCATTGCCGAGGTCAAACAAGAAGGGTTCTCAATGAGATCCGACTTTATTCAGCAGATGCGCGGGTTAGGAATACGGCCGTCTGGATTTAGCAAATATTGCATCGGCGCCACTCTTCTTTACCCAACGCTAAAAAGCAACAACTTTAAACCCAAGCTGCGCCACGTCAACAAGCTCATGCAGCAGGAGGCAAAACATGGATACCTTCATTAATTTTCTCATCGGGATCGGATTTAATCTCGGAATCGCTTTTATAATTATTCGGTACATCTACTACCCACAAAAGCACAACAAAAATTACGTATTCACCTTTCTCGCATTCAACACCATCATCTTTTTCGTGTTGACATACTTACCCAGCTCTGAGTTAAGTGTGGGCGCAGGATTTGGTCTGTTCGCCATTTTTTCATTGCTGCGGTATCGCACAAACCCGATGCCAATTCGAGATATGACATACCTCTTTGTAATCAGCGCTCTGCCGATCATCAACTCTATTTTGTTGAGCAGCAGCTCCTGGCTGGAACTCCTCACGGTCAACGGTGTCATGATTGGGGTGATGTATATGCTGGAACAAGGTTGGGGGTTTCATTACGAAACGTCGAAGCGCATCACCTATGAAAAGATCGAGCTAATCAGGCCAGAAAATTATGAATTGCTGCTGGCCGATCTACAGCAGCGCACCGGCCTGCCGATTACGCGCTGTGAAGTTGGACAAATCAACTTCCTCCGTGATACAGCTCAACTAAAAATCTACTACAACGATCCAAACAAGGCGTTCACCGCATTTGGCACAGAAGAAGACAGCCTCTTGCAAACTGAATTGGACTAAAAGGAATCATTATCATGCAAAAAATAACAACAATTTTTATTTTACTTTTTCTAACATTACTTTCCGTCTCATGTGTGAGCAGCGGCAGCGATTCTGAGGTATCCGCGTTAACTGAGACAAATTCAGCACTGGTTGAAGTGATTACGACAGATGATGCTAGTGTGGAGGAGGATAGTGAGGGAGAAAACGGCCGTTCTCAAACCACTACATCAGACACCACCACCGACACCGCCCGCCCCAGCAACTGGACCGCAGAAACCCACAGCAACGACGCTGATCTCAACTACGAAATCGTCTTCCCCGAAGACGAAGTGAACCGCATCGACATTACCATTGATCCCGACCAGTGGCAGTCGCTGCAAGACAACATGACCGACCTGTACGGTGAATTCGGGACCAGCAGCGACAGAATGGGCGGTAGACCAACTGGCAATAACCCCACCGCTGGCGGCAATCCCCCCGCTGGCAACAATCCTCCTGCTGGCGGCAATCCTCCTGGTGGTGGAAACCCACCAGCACAAGACCAGCAAGGACAGGGTGAAGCACCACCGCAAGACGCGCAAGGACAACGCGGTGGTGGTCCTGGGTTGGAAGCAGAAAACGCAAACCCTGACTGGATTCCCGTCACCATTGAATTTGAAGGGGCTACCTGGACCGATGTCGGATTTCGTTACAAAGGCAACTCATCTCTGCGCTCCACCTGGTCAAATGGGGAAGAAAAAATGCCCTTCAAACTCGACTTTGACGAATTTGAAGACAGCAATCCCAGCATTGACAATCAACGCTTCTACGGCTTCAAACAGTTGAGTTTCTCCAGCAACTACAACGACGACACCTTTCTCCACGAAACAATTGCTTACGATGTTTTTGATGAGATGGGCATCCCCACATCTGAAACCGCATTTTACGAAGTGTATGTAGATTATGGCGAAGGGTCCGTTTACTACGGTCTGTACACCATGATTGAAGTTGTTGACGACACCGTAATCGAGACTGATTTCGCAGACGACAACGGCAATGTCTACAAACCAGACGGATACGGCGCATCTTTTGCCGCTGGTACGTTCAACGAAGATGATTTTGACAAAGAAACCAATGCTGACGAAGCGGATTGGAGCGACATTCTCGCACTGTACGACGTACTCGAATCTGATTTACGCACCACTGATGCCGCAGCATGGCGTACTGAGTTGGAAGCCATTTTTGATGTCGATATTTTTCTGCGCTGGTTGGCTGCCAACAGCGTCATGCAAAACTGGGACACCTACGGCACGGCATACCACAACTATTACCTGTACAACAATCCAGAAACCGGCCAATTAACCTGGATTCCCTGGGACAACAACGAAGCATTGCAGCAAAACCGCATGGGATTTGACGACATTTCACACGAAAATACATCAGCAGAATGGCCCTTAATCCGGTTCTTGCTAGATGATACAGTGTATCATGCGCAATATGTCGCATATGTTGAAGAGGTAATCACCACAGCATTTGAACAAACAACAACCATCACAAACATTCAAGAATTGGCTAACCTGATTCGCCCTTACATTTCGCAAGAACTCTCAGAGGGCATGTTCGATTCTGCCATTGAAAAGCTAATCAATCACATCCACGAACGAAACGACG
>QQUD01000134.1 GCA_008501785.1 Chloroflexota bacterium | reverse complement strand
TGACTGAATTTTTGTTGAAAACGGCCGTTTTGGATCGATTTTGTGCGGAATTGTGTGGTTGGGGGCTGGTGGCTGGAGGCTGGGGGCTGGAGACGCCCCAACCCCCAATCCCCAACCCCCAATCCCAAAAAGTCTTAGAACAACTTGACGCAGCTAACCTTTTCCTTGTCCCACTTGATAACGAACGACGTTGGTTTCGGTATCATCGTTTGTTTGCTGATTTGCTGAGGCAGCGGTTGGTGCAAACTGAGCCTGAGATAATTCCCGTTATTCATCAACGGGCGGCTGACTGGTTTGAGGTAAATGGGTATCCAGAGGAGGCTATCCATCATGCTTTGGCGGGGGATGCAGCCGAGCAGGCGGCGCGACTGATTGAAGCGGTGGCTGAGTCGAAGCTGATGCGCAGTGAATTGGTGACGGTGAAGGGTTGGCTGGATGCTTTGCCTGAGAGCGAGTTGGAGAAACGGCCGCGTTTAAGCTTCTACTACGCTTGGGCATTGATCATGGAAGGGTTGGCTCAGGCGAAAGTTGAGCAGGTGCTGGCGCGTGTGTCTGCCAAAGGTGCGCCTGGTGATCAGGCATTGGTGCGCAGCTTTCTGGCCGTTTTACGTGCCGATGGGGCAACGGCTGTCACACTGGCGCGGCAAGCATTAGCCGCACTTGCCCCAGATCGTGCCTTTTTTCGCAGCGCAGGGACTTGGATTTTGGGAATGTCTTTGTTATTAACCGGTGAATTGGACCAAGGGGAAGAAACGTTGGAGCAAGCCGTGCAAATGAGTCAGCAGATGGGCAACTTGACTATTGCCGCCTCATCGCTGGGGCGGTTGGCAAATCAGGCGTGGCGGCAGTGTAACCTGTTTCGGGCCAAGCAAATTTATGAGCAAGCTTTGGTGTTGGCGACAGATGAGGGAGAACGGCCGTTACCCGTCTCCGGAGAAACCCACATCGGTCTGGCACGACTCTACTATGAATGGAATGATCTGGAAACTGCTTTGCATCATGCAGAAACCGGTCTTGATTTGATGGTGCGCTGGCGCGAAATTTCAACCGTTGTTGCCAATTTATGGTTGGCGCGAATTAAACAGGCGCAAGGTGATTCCTACACGGCAAACCAATTATTAAATCGTGCGCGCCATGTTGCACGGCGCACCAAAGGTACAGAATTTGATGATATTGCCGTAGCTATGACCGAAGCTCACCTGCACCTTTTCCAAGGCAATCTCGACGCCGTTGCCGCCTGGTGTGCGCAGCGGAAAATTCCGCAGATGGTAGACACGGCCGCTTTGCAACAACTGGATGATATTACCGAGGGTCATTTGCGAAAATATGAATTTACCATGCTTGCCCGATTGCGATTGGCCCAAAAACGCCCCAATGACGCCCTGGCGATCCTTCCCACCCTGCTGCAAAATGCACAGCGATTACGACGACGCGATTTGCAGCTAGAAATATGTTTGTTAACGGCCGTTGCTACCCATCAAACGAACAACTATGCGCAATCAGATCGCCACCTGCAACAAGCACTCACCTTAGGTCAACCAGGCAACTTCACCCGTATTTTCATCGAAACAAGCCCAGAAATAGCGTCATTACTATCACGACAAAAACCAACCAACCAACAACACCAAACGTATCTAAACCACCTCCTGACCACCTGCGGTCACCCCACCCTTGCTACCCGCCACCCGCCACCCGCTCCTCCCGCCCCCCTCATCGAACCTCTCAGCCCCCGCGAAATAGAAGTATTATCGCTCATTGCTGAAGGTCTCTCTAACAAGGAAATTGCACAAAAATTGGTGCTGTCGCTGCCGACGATCAAGTGGCATACGAGTAATATTTATGGGAAATTGGGGGTTGGGAATCGAGTAACGGCCGTTACCCGCGCTCGCAAACTCCACATTTTGGTTCTTTAGGATTTCATGGGGTATTAAATCGACAATTCAGTTTAGAGGGCGAAGGATTGAAGATGGATAATCTCAAGTTCAGGAGTACAAAGTTCTTTTCACGCAAAATTTGGCCAGGATGTTGAACAAGCAGCGACGATTACAGTCATGATATTTGAACACGTTTATGGCTCTTCATCAGGTTTCCAGCTACCGCTCAAAGAGAATTAGCCTCTCTATCTATAAGGAAAACAATGATAGATTATTTTACCTATTACTACCGAAAGGGTACCGAACCATTTCGGAGTCTGTCTTCGCTAAGTGACGAAGAAGCAATCAAAATTATGAAAACATTGGCCGATGATACGCCCTTTGGCTCAAGGTTTAAAGACCCCGTTGGTTATTTTCAGAACCGGAGAGAATCAGAGCGCTGGACGCGTGAAGCGTTTATCGCAAAGGGTGGTAAACCGCAAGCCTCCTATCCCATTCCTATGGTGCTTGGCTCATCAAAATGGATGGTTAAAAATGCACCAGATAAGGAGTTACATGCTGAAATTCAAATTCCGCTTTCAATTTTTACAGAAGTTGATGTAAGTTTTACCTATCCAGACAGCATGATTTCGCGCTGGCTGGGTCTCGAGAAGCCAGCAGATATTTACGAACCTGATTTTCACGGCCAGGTATTTACGCTCTCAGAAATTCAAACAATCATTGCTGAGAAAGGGTTGCCAGAAGAGGGTTGGGAGAATCGTTTGCCTGTTCATCTGGCTCCTTACATAGAAGCTCAAGTATGGAGGCATGAACCAATCGGGGATTACAAATAGGTGCTACCTATCTTATAATAAACGGAGAGGAAGTAAGAATGACGATCAAATCTGAAATATTTACTGAGCGCCAATGGAAACCTCACTAATGATGATTTATGCAAGAGGTGCCTCTCGCAAACATTCGATTGATATCTTTTCAACTATGGAAACGGCCGAATTTTATTTCGGCACTCCCCTGACAAATTTACTGCAAGAATAAAGTTCATAAATCAGTTGTTGAAAAATCACATGGCTCTACAAATGACAACCGAACAATACATGGACTCTCTTGGAACCGTGTTCGAAAAGTATTTGAATCAGGATTCAGGAAACAAATGTTACAGTCTGCAAACGAATACAGGACCTGTTTGGATCAAGGTTCTGAATCTTGAGAGTACACCACTGGACAATCTCCATGAAATCATATCCTTTTACAATTCCTGTGAAAGCCGGTTGATTCCTAAAAACCGGAAGCTTGTTGAATTGGCTGACCGCACGGTAATGCAGCATGATTGGGTTCCGGGGCGTGTGTTGGGATCGCCCGATGAAGATAGAAATGATCCGCAATCAACCCATTGGAAGTTCATGGAACTGCCTGTACAAAAGCGAACGGCCGTTTTCGAGCAGATATTGCATTTTTTCGTAGAGCTTGAAAAAAAGAACCTCATTATTGAGGATTTTTACGATGGGTGCATCATCTATGATTTTGAGAAAGATGAAGGGTTTTATAAATGCCAAATTCGTAACCACGATTTCCTAATCGTGTTTTATGTAACAAATTGGAATAAATTAGGATTTTACATCTGTGGCAAATTACAACAACTCAAACTCAAATGAAAGTATTGACGAAAAAGTAGTAATCTACAGCCTTAAGAATAGGCAAGAAGACGGGATCAATCTTCTTTATTCAACTTATGGCATAAAAATCTACAACTTGGCATACAGAATGACAGGAATTCATGAAGATGCCGAGGTTATTACCCAAGAAACATTTATCCGCGTGTGCCAGCATATTGACCAGTTTAGGGGGGACAGTCAACTTTTTACCTGGATATATACAATTGCCAAAAATCTATGTTGCCAGCTGTTGAAGAAGCAAAAGGTAAACAACTTCGCTGCACTGGAATTTCTTTTGCACTCAAATTGCGATCAGGGAACAACTGAAACTTTTTCTGATAGAGAAAAACAATTCCTTCTTAATCAAATCAAAGAAGGATGTTTTACCGGACTGCTGCGATGTTTATCATTTTACCAACGAATGGCATTTATCTTGTATGTAATATTGAACCTACCGGTGAAAGATGTAGCCAATATTTTGGAAAAATCAGAAGGCGCAGTCAAAGTGTTGGTTCATCGCGCTCGTCATAATTTGAAAGGCTTTCTGTGCCGGAATTGCTCGCTGTATGATCTAAATAATGATTGTCGCTGCGAAAATCTAATGAGTTTTTCACTGGACAAAGGCTGGATTAAGAGATTGGATGGCAATCATGTAGAAGAAGCATCCTTTATTACGCCGCAAGCCATTGGTGTTGAGATTGAAGGTATCCGCAAAGTCACGGAACTTTATAAGACACTCATCGATCATGCGCCTCCAGATGATTTAGTCAAGCGGATTCAAGACGTAATTCAACACGAAGAGTGGGCAATACCCTCACCAAAAAAAGTGTAACCTTTCTACTTTTTGACGCTCTAACGGGTAGAAGTCTCAAATTTATTGATCAAAAGAAGAAAGCATAAAATGTTATTTGTAAGCGTATAGGTGCGATGCACTTGCAAACGACATTGTTGTGGCGCATTACTCTGGGAAAAGTGCGTCGCACCTGAACGGTTACATTTAGGGCAAATTCCAGATAAAAATCTGTGTAATCGACGAAATCTGTTGATAAATCTTATTACCGAAATAAATTTTGAACCATGCTGAAAAAGCAAATTGAAAAAAGAGAGGATACCCGTTTTGAATACTATCCCCCTAACCTATCCAAGTATCTTCAATGATGTGATTGGTCCTGTCATGCGTGGACCATCGAGTTCGCACTGCGCTGCCGCAGTGCGAATTGGGCGAATAGTCCGAGATTTGATGGATGGAGAAATCCAAGACGTGCTCATTGAATTTGATCCAAATGGTTCGCTGGCAACCACACACGAAAGCCAGGGTTCGGATATGGGACTGTTTGCTGGACTCTTGGGGTGGGATGCCACCGATGAGCGCATGGCAGAGTCTCCAGAGTGGATTCAAGAAGCTGGAATTCCCATTGAAATCAAGATTACGCCCCTCGAATCTGACCATCCCAATGCGTATAAGATGACGGTTTCTAATGCTAAAGGAGTGCATTCGCTAACGGCCGTTTCCACCGGCGGAGGCATCATCGAAGTGATCGAGATAGATGGCGTTAAAGTTTCAATAGTAGGTGACTACTACGAAACTCTTATTTATCTCAAATTCGATGGGAATCAACTATTAAAGCACTTGCTCAAGACTATTTCGGCTGATGAAATTCACTTATTGAGTGGCGATACTGCTCAATTTATCGAAATAAAATCACAGAGTTTCTTGAGCCAGGAAACAATCACTTTATTGCACGCGCAATTCAAAATTCAATCCATCAAACAAATCACTCCAGTGCTCCCTGTTATGTCGCACAAGGAGATCAACGTTCCATTCATCACCTGTGCGGAAATGTTAGCCTACAATCGCGATCAGCAGCTCAATCTTTGGGAACTAGCCATCCATTATGAGCGCAAACGAGGAGCTATCACACATGATCAGGTGATGCAAAAAATGGCAAACATCATCACCATCATGGAAAACGCCATCGATGCTGGCCTTGCAGGTACAGAGTATGCAGATCGCATCCTGGGATATCAATCCGGCAATTTCCACACCCAGATGAAAAGCCACAACCTGATTGATGGCGGTGTGTTGAACCAGATCATTTTGTATACGACAGCCTTAATGGAATCAAAGAGCGCAATGGGCTTGATTGTGGCAGCACCAACAGCCGGAGCTTGCGGTGGATTGCCTGGAGCCTGTATTGGCGCAGCGAAAGCAATGGGACTATCGCAAGATGAAATCGTAAAAGCTATGCTTGCTGGCGGCATCATCGGCGTTTTTATTGCAGCCCATGCTACATTTGCGGCCGAAATTGGTGGATGTCAGGCCGAATGTGGGTCTGGCTCAGGTATGGCCGCCGCTGCTCTCGCCACGCTTGCTGGCGGCTCGACCCAGCAGG
>QQUD01000131.1 GCA_008501785.1 Chloroflexota bacterium | reverse complement strand
GGCCGGCCACAAAATCAAACCACTCATTTATAAATCGGTGACACCAATGAGATAGGCGCCAACCTTTATATTGCAGCCAATCGCTTGTTTCGCCACGCTGTGATGCTTGACTTAATTCTGGAAAGAAACGAATTATGCCAATAATAGCGATGCGCAACGTGCGCAACAAACGGCCGCTTCTCGCCGGAAAATCGCGTACCAAATTAATCGGCCACATCGCTGCATCACGTATTCGTTCTGCTATCCAAAAAAAGAGGGCAAATATGAAACTTTTTAGCATGGCAACACTTCAATTGTTTTTAAACTTGATTATTTGATTGAGGACTGTCCAATGAGGAAATTTTACAGCTTTTCTGGATTTATACCAGCGGCGTCTAAAACTGCGAGCACGGGGGGCGCATTTACAAATTTAGATTTTAGTTCGGGGTCTTGCAGCGGTTCGGCCGTTTGGCGAATAAATTCGGCAGCAATGGTTTGATGGACTGCGGCAATTTCGGGGGTTTCGATGATGTGGCTCATTGTCGCATGGAGTTTCCACAGAACACCACGGTCAACGGATGTTTGGGCGGCCAGCATGGCTTTGTTGAGTTCGATTACGGCCGTTTCCTGATCCCCCTGATAATAAAGTAGCTCACCACGCACAAACGACGCCATCGCCCGATACCGATCTGCATTAATCGTTTCTGCCGTATTCATCAATAAAAAGACAAATTGTTCAGCCGCATCTAAATTTGATTGTCGTAAATGGGCACGTGACAAATTATATAAAGTTAGTGCCTCAAGCTCGCGATTACCAATCTGCCGCGCCCCTTCCAAAGCAGCTTGCAAATAGTAGAGACCTTGTTCATAGCGACCTCTTTCTACAAGCTCAACGCCGAGATTCCGCTTAATTTCTGGCAAAAGCAGTTCAGCATTACACTCATTTGCTAACTTCAACGCTTCTTGGTGATATTCAAGCGCACGGTCAATATCATAAAGGGCTTGATGACATTCGCCCGTATCGTTTAATGTTTGCACCACCCGCCACCGATCATTGAGCGATTCAAAGATCATACGGGCTTCTTTATGGGCAGTAAGTGCATGTTGATATTCACCACGCGCTTGACGGGTGCGCCCTAAACTGGTGAGCACACGAGCCTGCTCCCGTGCTTCACCAATTTGTCGAAATGCAGCCAGAGCTTGTGTCAAGTGGCTAATGGCTTTATCGGTGTTCCCCTGGCGACGATTTAAAATGCCCAATCCACGACGCGCCCGCCCAATCACCAGCAGGTTTTGCGCCTGGGTTGCTTCTTGCAATGCTTGACGATAAATCTTTTCGGCCGTTTCATAATGGCCACGATAATCAATCAACTCACCCAACCGTACACGGGCACGGGCAATCTGGTCTAAATCGTTGGTTGCGGTCAGGGAGGCTTGATAATCGCGTTCGGCGGCATCAAAATCACCAGACAGCCAATGACAGAGTCCACGATACTCTAATGTACGTGCGCGAAAGATGTCGGTAATGCTCTCAAATAAGAGGACGTCAGTATAATATTTTATTGCTTGGGGATATTCTTGGTCACGCGTTGCGTTGCGCCCTTCGCGGAAAGCGGTCAGAGCCGCCGACGAAATGCCAGTGACGCTTAATTTTCCTGAAGATAGCGGTTCTGTAACCATACAAATATGATACAACGCATGTCAAAAATCACAATGAACATTGCGTGAAACGATTTGGCTTTTACGATTGACGATTTGGGAGTTATGAATTGGGGAGTTTCTCTTGTAGATTTGCGATGATTTTTTGATCTGTGACGGCAAAGGCATATTGGTTTAGCTGCGCCAAAGTTACCCATGCGTGATCGGCAACGCCTACATGCTGAGGCGTACCGTTTAGGTGTATGGCATGAAATGCATGGAGGGTGATGCGAAAGTGGGTGTAGGCGTGTTTGATGCTGGTTTGGAATGCACCTACATCAATTGACATGTTCAACTCTTCCGTGATTTCGCGTTGTAATGCTTCGGGTAAAGTTTCGCCATCTTCTTGTTTACCACCTGGAAACTCCCACAAACCACCGAGAAGACCGTTTAACGGCCGTTTCGCAATCAAAAACCGCGCATTCCGATCCGGTTCAACAGTTCCCTGCTCCCAAATGATGCCTGCAACAACATCATAATGAGGTATGTTTTTGCGTGGCGGTTTGACCGGACGCTCTAGCTGTGTGCCGCGCTGCCGCGCCAGACAAGCTACCGACAGTGGACACAGCAGGCACGTTGGTTTTTGCGGTACACATACCTGTTGACCAAGCTCCATCAATGCCTGATTGAAGTCGCCGGGTCTTTTCACAGGTACAGTAGATTCTGCAAGCTGCCATAAATGTTTTTTTGTTGCATGAGTGGTCACATCATCTGGCAAATCGGTGAGACGACTAAAAACACGAATGACGTTGCCATCCAACACGGGTACCGATTCGTTAAATGCAATTGAGGCGATGGCTCCAGCGGTGTAACGGCCGATTCCTTTCAGCGTTTGTAATTGTTTGGCAGTGGTGGGAATATGGCCGTTAAATTCATTCAAAACCTGCTGCGCCGCCGCGTGTAAATTACGGGCACGGGTGTAATATCCCAACCCTTCCCACAACTTTAGCACATTATCTAACGATGCTGCTGCCAATTCTTGAACTGTAGAAAACTGTGCCATCCACCGCTCGTAATAAGGAATTACGGTTGTGACCTGGGTTTGCTGAAGCATGATCTCAGATACCCAAATCGCATAGGGGTCTTTTGACCTGCGCCAGGGTAAATCTGCGTGACCGGCATCCCACCAATCCAATAATGGTTTTACAATAGTAGTTAGTTCAGACATAGTTTTCATTACCGGGCGCAAGTATAACATGGATGTACATTCCCATTTATAAATGTGTTGTAAGCATTGAATAACGCCCTTGTAAGATTTCCGTAATCTGTTGTTTATAAGATTTGACAATTAGGCGTCATCTAACCGCTAAGACAAATCACTAATTTCTTATTCAGGAGGAATTTCATGAAAAAATTTGCGCCATTATGGGGGTCTGTTGTTGGACTGCTGCTGACTGCACCGTTAACGGCCGTTCTCTATCTCGCCAACCAATTAGCTGGATGGCCGTTTGCGCCTTTTAACTTATTCGACTGGATTTCCGGTGTGCTGCCCGGTGATTTACTCACCTTCGGCATTGATATGATGATTGACACATTGCTGCTGATTGGCGGCAATGAAGCCGTGAGCAATGCCAAAATAGCTGAACAATTAATGGCTGTGGGCATGTTCTTGACGGCAGGTATCGTTGCCGGAGCCATTTTCTTTACCATTTTGCGAGTGCTGAAACGCACAAATTGGGTATTTGGGCTAATCATCGGCGTTTTGTTTGCCATTCCTTTTATTTTGATGAATTTACAAGTAACTGGCGACAAGTTCAATCCAGGGCTGGTGATTAGCTGGTATGGCGTTTTGTCTTTAGTATGGGGTGTGGCATTGAGTTATGCATTTCAGCGGATGTGGGGGATGGAAACGGCCGTTTCTACGACAGACAACACCACCAACACCGTTGAACGCATCGATCGTCGTCAATTCCTGATTCGATTGGGAGCCAGCACCGCAGGCATCACCGTCGTCGGTGGGGGCGTGAGTGCATTTTTGGCACAGGCAGAACGGCAGCAGCGTGAAGCGCAACTTGCGGCACTAGGACCGCGCACCACCAATATCACCAGCTTCCCCAACGACGACGACCCGCTGCTGCCCGCACCCGGAACGCGCCCAGATTACACACCCATTGAAGATCACTATCAAGTATTTTTGCGAACAGAGCCGAGCCTGATCGAAGAAGTAGACTGGGTTTTGCCGATTACTGGACTGGTAGACAATCCACAAATGCTAACGCTAGAACAGATTCGCAATAACTTTCCATCTCGCAGCCAGTTTGTCACATTGTCCTGCATTTCTGGGCGTGTTGGCACAAGCTTGATCAGCACGACACAGTGGACTGGTGTGAGCGCACAAGATTTGCTGGCAGCGGCAGGCGTACAAGATGGCGCAAAATATTTGGACATCACCAGTGAAGATGGCTTCCACGAAACAGTTGATCTGGAACTAATCAACAACGATGCTCGCATCATGTTTTGTTACGATTGGGACGGTGAGCCATTGCCCAAAGATCACGGCTTCCCGCTGCGTATCTGGATTCCCGATTTGTATGGCATGAAACAGCCGAAGTGGATTACGGGCATTGAAGTGACAGATGAATACCGTGAAGGGTATTGGGTAGAACGCAATTGGAGCGAAACGGCGCAAGTGAAAACCACCTCGGTGATTGACACGGTGGCTGTGGATAACATTGTGGAAAAAGGTGTGCAGCGGCTGGTTCCGATTGGCGGCATTGCTTGGGCTGGTGACCGGCAAATCTCTAAAGTTGACCTGCGCGTTGATGGCGGTGACTGGGAAAAAGTCTCGTTACGCACACCTTTGTCTGAAACAACCTGGGTTATTTGGCGCTACGACTGGCCCTTTGTGGAAGGGGAACACACGTTTGAAGTTCGCACCTATGAAGCAGATGGCACAGCGCAAATTGCGGAACGCTCACCACAACGACCAAACGGGGCAACTGGCATTCATAGTTTTGACGTTTAGCACACAATGAGAATGATTGATGAGAACGGTGAGGTTTCCTAATATATGAAGATGGCAACAACGGATATTAGTAAAAAACGGATTAAGAAAGGTATATGAAAAGTATCATTGCATTGTTGGTAACGGCCGTTACCATCCTCATGTTCCTGGCAGCTTGCAGCCCAGCGGGTACACCAATTGCTGAAAAAGTACCTGAAATCGTGGCAGAACCAACCATTGATACATCTGATCTGACTTTGATTGGAAACACGGGACGACCACAGCTCTTAAATGCGTTTGCCAGTTGGTGAACGACTTGAGCAGCGAATGCGCCTATCGTGCATAGGCTCGAAGAACAGTTCTCAGGTCGAGTTGAATTTTTTGTACTAGATGTAGACAAGCCAGAATCGCGTCCATATTTTGAAGAGTACGCAATTCGCAGCCGCTCAACTTATGTGCTGCTTGATGGCAATGGCAACGAATTGAAGCGCTGGGTTGGACCGCTATCAGGTGATTCGGTAGCTGTAGAAATGAATGAAATCTTGCAGTCGTTGCAGTAAGAGGGCGACCACAAGGGTCGCCCAAACTACACTAAAATCATCCTTTTAGTTTAGACCAATGCCTAGTTTTCAGAGAAAATTGGTCCAATCTTGGTGAAGTTATAAAAAGAAAGCGTATAATTCGCGCCATGATGCAGTTTAGGCGACGATATCCGCTTTTTTTTGTGGTGGTAACGGCCGTTATCATCTCCCTCTGGCTTTACTGGCCGACTATCCACCTACCCCTCATTTACGACACCTTGCTGCACATCCGCATCACAGGCACGCTCGATTGGACAAGCGTCTGGCTGCCAGCAAAAGAGTTTGGCTTCTATCGTCCTCTAACATTTTTGCCAATGTTGCTCATTGAAAGTCTATTTGGATACTATCCCAACTGGCTGCTGCATGGGCTAAATGTGTTTCAACATGCAGCCAATGCGGGATTGCTGACCTGGTTGAGTTGGCGATTGTGGCAAAACAGCCGTTCTGCTTTCGCGACTGGTCTGATCTTCACCCTCTTCCCATTCTCGTACCAAGCCATTGCCGTCTACGGGCACAATGTACATCCAACAACAGTTGGGCTAATTTTGCTGGGGCTGCACAGTTATTTGCAAGCATTTGAAGCAGAGACAAAACGGCCGTTTTGGTGGGCGCTCACTGGCTTCTGGTTCTTGTTAAGCTTGCTCAGTCACGAATCTGCCGTTTTATTTGGCGGATTTGCGGCACTGGTACAATGGAATCATGACAAAAAGCTGCCAC
>QQUD01000677.1 GCA_008501785.1 Chloroflexota bacterium | reverse complement strand
TCTCTTCCAACATCTCCACAATTTCCAACACCCCACCCCCATATTCACGCGAAGCCAACGCATCAATCGTAAACGCTGCATAGGGATTCGGTGTTGCTGTTGCCGTAGCTGTAGGGCTGAGGACTGTGGGTTGAGGAGTGAGGGTAGGCGTAACTAAAAGTGCTGTGGCTGATGGCTGAACACTGACAGCTGACGGCTGAACGCTGACAGCTTCCTGTTTTTCGTTTTCCGTTGACTGTTGACTGTTGATTGTTGAAACGGCCGTTACCCCACCACCGACTTCACCACAAGCCACCAGCAAAACCCCTATCCAACTAAAATATAAAACCGTGCGCAAGCATATCACCGCAACAGTGTAGCGAAAAGTAGCAAAATACTCAATACACGTTCTACAACACCAATGGCGAAGGGACTCTTGGCTGCACTCTTTTGAGAATTTCCGCACGAGTAGAGAGCGTCTTAATATCATACAAGGCTTGCAGAGAGAGCCACGATACGGCATCTCCGCCAAAATAACGGGCCAATCGCTCCGCCGTATCGGCCGTGATTGAACGTCGTTCCTTCACAATTTCATGGATGCGTGTTGCTGGAACACCTAAGGCAATTGCAAGGGCATTGCCACTCATACCCAAAGGAACAAGATAATCCTCTCGTAAAATTTCTCCCGGATGAACAGGGCGCATACGGTTTACTGGTTTACTCATTTTTGCACCTCAATGATAATCTACAATCTCAACATCTTCTGGACCGCCCTCAGACCAAACAAAACAAATTCGATATTGGTCATTGATGCGGATACTGTATTGACCTCGGCGATTGCCTTTCAATGCCTCAAACCTATTTCCAGGCGGCGAACGGAGGAAGTCTAACGTTTGCGCCGCATCTAATTGGGTCAGTTTACGAATAGCAACATTTTTGAAGACTCGAAACTGACGCGGATCGCCTCCTTCGAACAACTTCTGTGTATATTTGCACCGAAAGGATTGAATCATACTAAATTATATTACGTGAAACGTAATACGTCAACCGTAAAACCACCTAGCTACTGTATGGAAAGAAACGGCCGTCTCGCAGAATTAGTGGCGGCAATGGGGGCGAAACGGCCGTATACAGATTTCAGATAATTTAAATCCTGACGAACAGCTTTCTGTTTACTTCAACTTACCCGTCACAAACCTCCGTGCCGTTTCCGCCAGCAGCGCCGAGCCAATCGGCAGTACCGATTCATCAATATCAAAAATATCGGTGTGATGATGGCGTACTGTACCATCATCGATGGCTGCGCCCAGCATAAACATCGCGCCTTTGGCTTCACGCGCCATGTATGAAAAATCTTCTGCGCCCATGCCGTACTCTTCTTCAATAATTTTCGATTCATCTAGCATGTCACGGGCTACATCACGCATCCAGTCATTAACTTGAACGTCATTGTACAGCGCTGGATATCCCTTTTGCAGTTTAAACTCATACCGGCCGCCCATCATCTCAGTCAGTTTAAATACCTGCTCTAACTCTGCCCACAACTGTTCACGAATATCGTCATGATACGAGCGGATCGTTCCTTGCAAATAAACTTCATTTGGGATCACGTTTTCGGCTGCGCCACCACGTACTTCACCGACGCTGATCACACACGGCCGTAACGGGTTTATTTGACGGGACGGAATGGCATAAATCGCATTCAACACCTGCCCCAACATGTGAATCGGGTCTGCGCCAGTCTGCGGATATGCGCCATGCCCGCCATCTCCAAGCAATTTAGCCTCAAACGAATCAACATTTGCCAAACTGTATTCGTCGTGAAAAGTAACCTCACCAGCAGGCCCATCCGATTTGACGTGCAGGGCAATCACAGCATCGACGCCTTCCAACGCGCCATCTTGAATCATTGCCGTTGCGCCGCTGATGCCATTTTCATCAAATGTTTCTTCGCAGGGTTGGAAGAGGAAACGCACCTTGCCCTTCCATTGCTCTTCCGCAGCACTTTCGCGCAGAAGATGCGCCGCGCCAAGCAGCATTGCCGTGTGCGAATCATGACCACAGGCGTGCATCACGCCATCATTGGTTGAGCAGTACGGGGCGTCGGTTTTCTGCAAAATAGGCAAAGCATCCATGTCAGCACGAATGGCAATCGTGGGACCATCATCGTTGCCAATTTCGCCCACAACGCCGGTGCGGCCAACACCTGTTTTTACATTAATACCCAACTCTTTCAGCGTATCGGCAACAAGTGCCGCCGTGCGAAACTCTTGAAATCCCAATTCTGGGTGTGCGTGAATATCGCGTCGCAATCGAACCAGCTCATCTTGTAATGCTTGTGCTTTTTCTAACATGTTTTTTTCCTTTAATTTTTCACCGCCAAGAACGCAAAGAACGCATCGGTTAAATAAAAAAGCCTCTGCGTACTCAACAAACGCTGCGGTAAGAATTTACTCTGAATGTGGATCGTCTAAAACAATATCCAAGCCATGAAGTAGTGAGAGGGCTTCCGGCATGGAAAATTTTGTCTTGTTAAGCGTGTTTTGTGAATAGACAATGAAATAGTTTTTGGCTCCCGTAAAGTCTGCCCTTGTCAAATCTGTATGGGAAAATTTACTGTCTACAAAATCTGTTTGGGCAAAGTTTGCTTTGGTCAGATTCGTTTCGGCAAAATACGTTTCTTTGGCGTGGCAATTGGTAATTTGAGAACGCGTCAGGTCAAGCTCCATAAAAGTAGAATAGCTGATGTTGCAGTCGAAAAAATCTACCCGCTTTACCATCGCTGCTTTTGACCAGTTGATGCCCATCAGCTTGGTTTCACGAAACTGCACGCCATTAAATCGGCAGCCTTCAACCGTGATCAAACTCAATTCACACGATATGAATTCGCAATCAATAAAGGTACAGTGACTGAAGTTAGTTTCTGTAAAATCACAACCCTTAAAAGTACATTCATGGAAGCTCAAACCGCCGAGTGTTTCCTGCCTATGCTCCAAATCGATCAGTTTTTCACTAAAAAATTCAATTTGCTCATCTAATAGTAAATTCATATTCAAAGATATTAGGAGATTAGGAGATTGGGAGACTGGATTCCCCAATCTCCCAATCTCCTAATATCTCTTCCATTCATCTTGTTGCAGCAACGGCCGTTACCGCATCATTCCTCACAGCCATACAGTTCACGCCCTGCACCACACCTTCTTTCGGCGGCACGTCATCCGCTTTAAAGCGAATGATTTTGCCTCCCTCAGAGATGATAAACAGATCGTCACCTTCTTTGACCGTGATAGCATCAATCATTTTGCCGGTTTTGAGCGCTACTTTTGTCCCAGCACCGGGCGCTTTGTTCATACGAAAACCGCTCATTTTGCGAATCGTGCCTTTGCCATCATGACTAATGAGGAAAACGCCGCTGGATTCGATAACGGCCGTTACCGCCACCGTCACATCTCCTTGATCCACACGCAATCCAAGGCAGCCATTCCGCTCCGACACTTGTGTCTCACGGAAACGAATGCCTTTCCCTTGACGTGTGCCGATGAACAATTCATCCGACCCACGTGTCCAACACGCAGACGTGATTTTGCCGCCATGTTTGACATCGTGAAAACTCATGCCAGGGAATAAATTTCTGCCCAAAAAGCTTTTGCGCACACGCTGCACCCAGCCTCGTTCACTGACCATGATCATAAATTCGCCGCCCTCATCTGGCAGCGCAGCAATCAACTGCTCATTCGGGTGAAATTTAATATACTCGGCCAGCGATTCGCCACCATCCCGCACATCGCCCACAGCGATTTTGGCAACAGCCAGCCGAAAGATACGTCCCAGGCTGGTAACGAGCAGGAGATTGTCACTTTCATCAGCGACGGTGATGTGGGCAGGGTGGTCGGCGTCAGGCGTTTCCAAATCAAACACGCCCATCCCGCTGCGCCGCTGCCGCGCATACAGATGGCGTGGCGTGCGTTTTGCGACACCGCGATGGCTTATTGTAATTACATTCAAGGTCGTTTCGGGTTCACTAGGCTCCGACGGGGCACTGCTGCGCCGTTTGCCTTCGGACAGACGCGCTAATTCTGTTTCAATGTGTGTGATGTAAGCGCGAATTTCGGGGGTTGTTTGGCTTAAATCAGGTCGTTCCATTTACACATCCTCAACAAATAACTAGTGGATTTGCCAATATGCGTAAATGTACCCTTGTTTTAGTTTCTAGCCAATAGCCTACTCTTTTTCGGCATCAATCCGTTTTTGCAATAAGCTAATCTTCTTGTCCAATTCCTGAGTTTCTTCAATGCTTTCCCCCTGTCAACAAGAAAATGGTGATTAAATAACAAGCAGCTATTGGAAAACTGACAACAAAACAAAAAATATGCCAAATAACAGCCTGTAAACTATGAAATCGAATGTACGCTGACTTCTGAGATTGGCTCAATCAGATAAGGCCACTTACAATTATGCTGCCAAATATAATGGATCCATATGCAATAGCGACAATAAGGCATTCATTTGAAGTTGGCAAACTACTATCGTTTTTCATTGGTTCCCCGTAAATAAACTGACTAAACTTTGATCAATTAGAAAAAGTATAGACGTTTCTAATTAGCCCATCAATGATGTCATAGAAGATCAAAATTCAAACAAAGTGCTATGAGAGGAAATCAAGTGTTTGGGTTAGAGATTGGATTTCGGCGATATTGGAGAGGGATGGAGGTGAAAACGGCCGTTTCGCCCGATTCAACCACAAGCCACCAGCATAGCCACCCTGTTGCACAGACGCAATCGCATCCACTTCAAGATTGTCGCCAACATACAAACAGTTTTCTGGAGCGACTTCCATTTTCGATGCAGCCAGCCAAAAAATGGTGCTGTCAGGTTTATGAACGCCAATGTCTTCACTAATGGTGATATGTGGTGCTGAAATATACGACCCAACCATCTCATCCATCACAGGACGTGCAGAGCGGGAGTGGTTCGACAATATACCAAGTTTTAGGCCAGCATCTTGCAGTTTTTCAAACGTGGGCAACACATCATCAAACAGGTAATGCGGTAAATTAGCGTAACCACTGTAAAGTTTATACGCAAATTCATAGCTGGTGTCGGGATGGCCCAATTTTTCTAAAATAACGCGATAATTTTTGATGATTGCACGTTTTTCTTGGGGAAAAAGGTAGGCTTTTAAAACACCTGTGTTAATTTCGCGGCGAATCGTGTCGAGGATTTGGGCCATTTCACCAGGAGTCGTTTCGACGCCATGCTGCCCAAAAAGCATTGCCAGTCGCTCACTAAACGGAACATCGGGTCCAATTGAATAAGCGAGTGTAAAGTCCCAGTCAAACAAAACGGCCGTAATGCGATTGTGTGCCATAAATACGTCTTCCTTGCCAATCATTGGTACATTGGTTGGCTATTCTAAACGGGCAGACCAAAAAAGTGTGTGAAAGTCCCGTCAAAAACGTTAGCACTATCAGGCAGCACTCACCTTATTATGAGTACTGCCTGGGTATTTATGGTTCTGGCGTGTTTGTTGGCGTTGGTGTGAAGGCTTCAGTTGGCGTCGCCGTAGGCACAGGCGTGTCTGCGGAATTATCCAACGTTGGCGATGGGGTAGCTGTGTTTGCTAGCGTAGCTACCGGGATGTTGGTAGGTGTTTCAGTTGGAGGTAATGTTGATGTCGGCGTTGGTGTCAACGTAGCTGTCGGGGTATGTGTTGATGTTGGCGTCGGTGTCGCCGTTGGTTCCAATAAATTCAGTAAAATGCGTTGTTCAATTCGCGCCCGGTCTTCTTCAGGCGTGTTGGGGTTATCCGGGCCAAACAGCAAAATACGCAACGTGATAGGTCCGTTATTATTGATCTCAGAAGTGTCCCAGGTTGCCAGTATATTGTTTTCCACAGGCTCACCGCGCCGTTCCTGTACCATGCCCCAGCCACCAGGGTTTTGCCCTAA